>NZ_CALETI010000352.1 GCF_937920075.1 uncultured Agitococcus sp. | reverse complement strand
AGAAATAAGCATTAAATCTATAAAAAGTAGATTTGAGTAAGACTTGTGGAACGGTTTAAGTGTGCAAAATTGGACTCAGTAAGTCTTTTTAGCCTTTATGCAGCATAGCAAAATACAGGAGAAGATATTGCGATGTAGTTTAATGCTGTTGTTTAAATGTGTTAGTGATAAAGGCTAAAAATTAGCTGAAGTATGTCACCAAAAGTCAAGTTTTTCTGATTACAAAAATGCACAATAAACGACCTTCAAAATTACACAACCTTAACATCGTTAAACATGCCGTTTGTCGGACAGTTCACACATTTTTAGACTAAAGTACTTGCTCTAAAGATTGAATGGTGGTAACTTTTGATGGCCAAATAGAACGTTACCTAAAAATAAAATAAGGTAACAAAAACTATAAATAAACCTGAGGATAAAACCCCATGAAAATGTTAAAAAAACTCGCTTTAGTATCTGCTATTTCCGCAATTTCTGTAAGTGCCTTTGCTATGGAAGCAATGGACGACGAAGCAATGGCTACTACAACTGGTCAAGACGGTATCACCATTAACATCGTTCCAGATCGTATTACTCGCTTAGAAGCAACTAGTATGGGCGTAACAGCTGCTACAATGGATACAATTAATAGTGGTTCAAAGGTATTTAAGGGTTTAAGTATTGGCGAAATCCGTGTGCATGATGACGATGGTTACTCTCGTGCTGCAATCGACTTAAACAGTGATGGTGACACTAGTGATGCTGGTGAGGCTGCAATTAGTCTTAAAAATTCTGGTGCTTTAGTGATTGGTGGTGGTCGTAATGCTATTGACCTTAACGGTGACAGTGATACATTAGATCCGGGTGAAGCAGCAATTACTGCATTATCAGATCGTACTGTGATTTTGTCTAAAGGTGACAAGCCAATTCAAATCAATGTTGATATGATTGGTGATGTAGATGCTACTACCTCAGGTAATCAGGCATCATTACGTGTTGAAATTAAACAACCACAATTAGCAATTAAACTTGGTAATATTTATGTGGCTGACAGTAATGCTGCTCCAGATAATTATAATGCGGATGGTGGTGCTGATAATGATGCTGACAGCTTAGATAACCAAGATGGTACTGGTTTAGTTGCTAATAGCAAAGTTAAAATTTTGGATGGTTTAGAAATCGTGATGAACGAATCTACTATGACTATCCAATTGGGTAACGAAGCTCAAGGTGGTATGATTAAGGCTGATGCAACTTTGGCAGGTGGCTTAACTATCAATAACTTTGCATTATATGACCAACAGGGTGCTGCTGCATTAACTGCTGATAATTTATTAACAGGTACTGTAGGTTCTGGTGGTAGCTTCCGTGCAAGCAGTATCAAAATTACCGACAATGGTGGTAATGATTTAACAACCAAAACAGCGATTGACTTTGGTTCTAGAGTTTCTTCGCCAACAACAGTAACAACTGCTGGTAAAGATACCTTTATTTTTAACAAATCTTCTGGTAATATTCAAACCGTTGCAGTAGCTGTTGGACTCGTAAACAACTTGACTAGTTTGCGTGATGCAGAAGCAGTAATTCAGTTTGGTGCAGGTTCTACCTATGCTGGTTTGACAACCACGCAACAAGGCGCTGTTGATGGCGTTGTATCAGTTGCAAATACTGCTGCCTACACAGCAGGTTTACAAGGTGCTGGTTTAATTGCTGCTGCTAACTATGCTGGTTCTATAGCTGATGATGCTGCTGATGGTGTAAACAGTGGCACTGCTACTAACACATGGGGTGGTGTTGATACATACAACGGTTTAGTAATTACTAGCGAATTGGGTGGTACAACGGGTGCTGATATTGCTATCAACAATGCTGTAGTTGGTGATTTGAATGCTTCTGTAATTGGCGACGTTCAAATCGTTGGCTTAATGTTAGGCAAATCCAAAATCGTTATCATGGGTCACTAATCCTAGTTTTAGGTTTATGTGTCTAAAAATTACGGCAGCTTAGGCTGCCGTAATTTTTTGTATCTAAAATAAATAATAAAACTAATTACTGCTATACTAAAGCAATGTTATTACTATAAAAATAAAAAGGTTTAACTATGCTAAAACATGCACTAGCCTTTTCTGTTGGGTTGGGCTTTAGCGCGTCGGCTATGGCTCTTGAACAAATTACCGAAGAAGAACTCTCTACAGTGTCTGCTCAAGATGGTGTCTCTATTTTATGGAAAATGGATGACAACGGCGTACGCATCAACTCTGTGGCTTTGGTTGATAAAAATGGTATAGATACTTCAATTGCCACAGGTTACAACAATGCGGGTAAGCTAATTGCCAGTAATCTTGGTTTTAAAACCTGTGCAGAATCTACCATTAATGGCAGTTGTACCACATTATTGTTGCCAACCATTCGTTTTGATATTGATGCGATTGGTGACCATAATGGCAATGGCATAAGTAGTCCGATGCTTAATGTGTCCCTAACATTGGGTGGCGGTGCCAACAAAATGCGTTTTTATATCGATAAAATTTCGGTAGCTAACAATACAGGTGGCGCAGCAACCACCTTAATGACCTTTGGTGGCAGAACAGGTGGCGATGTTGATAGTTATGGCCACTATATAGACATCGTGCCACAGGGTAGCAACAAAACCATTTTAAATATGCAGCTTGGTTTTGAGCGTCAAGGTAATCTCATTAAGTTTACCAATGGTAATTTTGGCACAATTGATTTTGGTACAGTATCGTTTATTGATGGCACAAACACGGCTAATAGCCTACGTTTTGGTTTAAAGTTAGAAGAGTTTGATATTACTGACTTGGGTATTGATATTGATACGACAGGTTTAATGTTTCGTCATGCTAACTTTGGCGGAGACTCTGCGGGTGTAGGTAAAATGGATATTACTATGACCGATATTAAAGTGGGTGGCGCGAGCGCAGCAAGTATGGGAACGATTGGTCTGCAAAATATTAATATTAAGGACTTAGTGGTGGTAGTGGCAGGTAAAAATTAACTTTTTGAGTTAAGTTATTTGTATTTTTATATGCAATGTTATCTGGCGTAGGTTAAAAGCTACGATTGAATTACATAAAAAAGGTGAAAAAAGGTTTAAAATAAAGTATCTTGTTTGGCACACCTAAATTTACGTTTTAAACCAACAATTAGAATAAAAGTTATGTTTTTATTAACAATCGGCTCAGCAATCGCATATATGTTTGCTAATGATGCTTTTGAAGTTGCAGAAAAAAAACCAGCGAGTGTTTATTATCGTCATGCCGTTGATGTGCGTGCGATTAGTCCTTCTTTTATGGTTGAGCCTGTAGAAACGCCTATTCCGTTAAGTGAACAAAAATATAAAAATATTGATAAACAAACCTACGATTATAGTTGTGGCTCAGCAGCATTAACAGGTTTGTTGAATGGCTATTTGGGTCGAAAATTCACAGAAAAGCAAATTATGGATGGTATGCTTAAATTTGGTGAATACGATAAAATTGTTCAAAGACGCGGTTTTTCGCTGTTAGACATGAAACGTTTGGTTATGGCGCTTGGTCATAATGCTAATGGTTTTAGAGGGAGTTTAGAGGAAATAAAAAAAGCCGAGCATCCAGCTATTGTGGCTATTAGCTACATGAATTTTAAGCATTTTGTGGTTGTTAAAAAATATAAGGATGGGCGGTTTTATGTTGCTGATCCAGCATTAGGTAATATTAGTTTTACCGAAGCAAAATTTGATGAGGTTTGGGAGAAAAAAGACGGTAAAGGTAATTTGTTTATGGTCTTTCCTAGCGAATTTTATCCAGCACAAAATGGCTTAGAGCTTAGTGAAGATGATATGCGTTATGTGGCTGATGACACAATTACGCAGTTAGCCTTTATGGAGATGGATTATAATTTACGGCAGGCAGAAGGAGACTATCATAAAGCGGCAACGATGCAGCGTGTCTTTAATAGTGATGCAGAGGCTACTGATGATAAAAAAATTATTGATGTGCCATTGCGTATGTATTATCGCCGTAAATAAGCTTTTGATTGAGTCTGTTTAAGTTATTATTTTTTGTAAAATAAACAGCAAATACCTAATCATTTAGTTGGTAATGCTAATTTGTAGCAAAATTAAACTAAGTGCTAATTTAAATAAAAACGATTTATTAACTTTGTTAATTGATAAGACCTATAAGGAATCACAACAATGAGAAGCTGGGGTAAAACACCACACGTTGTAGTTGCTTTAAATTGCTTATGTTTTTCAATGGCGTATGCTGAAGAAGAAGCGACTGCAGCAAGCACTCCTGTTGCAGCATCTGTTAGTACGAGTGATGTTAAGCCTTCTGTAGATTCGGCATCAACTCAAACTAATTCAACAGATAATAAAGCAGCAGACGCTAAAAGCGAAGCAACAGCAGAGGCAAAGCCTAGCTCAGCAGCAGATAAAGCACGTGATGCACTTAAACAAAAGTCTACTGACACTAATGCCGAAAAAGATTTAGAAAAAGTTTTTCAATCTGCCGAAAAGACGTACTCATTGTCTAAAAAAGGCAATTATTCCATGAACTATGATTTGGGTTATAGCTACTATCGTGACAAACAGATAGATATCGCTTTAGAGCCAAATGGTTCAAGTATTCAACGTTTACGTATTCAAGATGATTCGCAACACTCCTTCACCAATACAATGGATGTGTCTTATGGTTTAAAAGATAACATTACCCTGAGTTTGTCCTTACCTTTGGTTTATAAAATGGATACAGCGGGCGGCAAGGAAACGGTAGGATTGGGTGATGTTGCCTTAGGTATGCGTTGGCAGCCAATTCCCTTAAAGCGTGGGTTACCTACAACAACTTTATATAGCTCTTTGTCTTTAGCAACAGGCGACAGCCCTTACGAAATTAATTCATCAAAAGATTTATCAACAGGTAAAGGGTATTATAGTTTGTCGGCAGGTGTGAGTGTTAGCAAGGTTATTGATCCTATTGTAATGTATGGTTCTGTTGGATTGACTACAGGTAATGCGATGGGTGGCTTAAATCAAGCTCAAAGTGGGCGCACTTTGAAGAGTTTCTCTCCAGGCCAAACCTTGAGTACCTCTGTGGGTTTGGCATACTCTTTGAATTATGATGTGTCAATTAGTGCCTCATATCAGCAAAGTATATCTACCAATGCACGTTATACTTTCTTGCAGAGTAATGATGAAGGTAAGCCAGAAATGGTAAGTTTTAATTCTGCCACACAGCTTTCTTCATTGTTAAATTACACGCTGTCTTTACGTACTAGTCCAACACGCATTGTCAATTTTAGTGTTGGTTTTGGCTTATCAGAAGATACGCCAGACGTAAACTTGGGTCTTTCTATGCCTTTAGAATTTTTGGGTTTAGCTAGCGAATAATATAAGGGTATAGCAAATGATAGGCTCTATATTAAAAAGACCTAAATTATCAACTTTAGCGTTGGCAGTGTCGGCGATTTATTCTGTATCTAGTCATGCACAATTAGCCCAAAATATGTCGGTTGACTTGCGTTCTTTGAGTTTGGGTAATGCGGTAACAGCCGATCCACCAGGTATTAATGCCATTCACTTTAATCCTGCGGGTTTAACTAAAATCAATGGTTTGCAATTAGATGTGCAATTGATGATGGCGGATTTTGCACTTGAAGCCGACTTGTCTGCGCCTAAAGATTTTGAGGTTTTTGGTTATTCTGACGATCCTGTTGTTTGTAATGATCCAGTTAATGATGAGCCATTATGTTCAGAATTTAAAACAGCACATACTAAAGTAGATGGTGTGGCATTGTATTTGCCAGTTTTGGATAAAATGATTAAATTGCCACCCGGCCCAGTCACTGCACCAACCGCAGGTATTGCTTATAAACCACCTGGTTCTAAATATACCTATGCTAATGCTTTTTATGCACCGATGATTGCAGGTTATTATCGCGATCAAGATGATCCTGGTGTATATATGGGGCGCAAGGTTGCATTAGAGCGGATTACTTATTTATCACCATCAGTAGCTTATAAAATTAATGATGAGTTGTCTGTCGGTTTATCCATTGGTATGTCATATCAAGCGATTGCATTAGATACAGACTTTAGAGCCCCGAACCCTTTAGTCGGGGTTTTTCGATTGTTTGATGAAGAAATTTGTGGTCCATTTAGAGAGGAGGCTAACTTAGTAACAGACTTATTGTTATTTGGTATTTGTAATGCACAAGAAAGCTTAGGCCCCTTTAAAAAAGCGGCTAACTTAGATGTATCTTTGCAACAAACATTATCACCAACCTATAACTTAGGTGTGTTATGGGAGCCAAACGAGCGTTTTGCATGGGGCATGGTGTATCAAAGTGCCGATAAAATGCGCTTAAAAGGCAAATATAAGGTGACTTATGCCAATGGTGCGCGTTCTTTGATTAATGATGGTTTGCAATCCTCTGTAACGGGTCAAATTTTAGGGGCAATTTTAGGTTTACCTAGTTATATGCCAGAGAAAGAAGAAGGTTTGTTGTCAATGAATTTGACTTTTCCTGCGCACTTTCAAACTGGGATAAAATATAAAATATTACCCCAGTTACAGGTCAATTTTGATGTGGGTTGGACCGATTTTAATGCTTGGGACGCGTTTAATTTTGAGTTTGACCGCGAAGTACAGGTATTAAAAATTGCTAAAATTTTAGTACCAGGTACAACAAATACCACTT
>NZ_CALETI010000351.1 GCF_937920075.1 uncultured Agitococcus sp. | reverse complement strand
GGTTGTTTCATCTATTTTGGCTTTTAAATTAAAACCTCCACCTTCCAACGTAACCGCATAATTCCCTTGCAAACGATTTAAGCCAACAGTACTGGCACCAATATTTTTAATAGTGCTATCTTGGTTTAACTGCACATCACGATTTAACGTAGTGACACCATCGGTTTGTAAGGTTCCGCCATTTAAAATAACGTTGGTGTCTTTTTTACCTAAACTATCATCTTTGGTAATAGTTAAAGTACCTTTATCAATCGAAACACCGCCAGTAAACTCCGTGTTTGTGCCTGATAGTGTTAATTGCCCTTCGCCTTCTTTAACAAACAAACCTTGTCCTTTAAAAGCCACTTCTAGGGTACTGCTAGTATCTTTTGTGGTGTTTATTGCACCGCGCGCACCTGTAATATCAATAGAATCGGTAGATGCTCCACCACCAATTGTTATGTCGTTTAATAGAGTTAAACCACCGCCAGCCAGCTCAACCAGTACTTTTCCACCTAAGTTTTTAGCCTCACTAATGGCTAAATTACCTTCTTTGATGGTTGTTTTGCCTTTGTAGTTGGTGTTAGTGCCACTTAGCTCTAAAGTACCCGTGCCTTCTTTAATAATACCTACCGTATTAGCATCGTTACTTAACATACCGTCTAAAACAACATTAGCACCCGTAGCACTTAGTGTTACTTGCGAACCATTAGCCCCCTTTAAGGCAATATTTTTATTTAACGTTATTGTGCTAGGTTGTTGGTTTGCCTCAAGCACAACATTAACACTCAATGCTGCATTAGCATTAAGCTCAACATTAGTATTTACGCCTAAGGCAGCAGCATTATTAATAGCAACCTTACCTTCTTTGATAATAGTTTCGCCTGCGTAAGTATTAGTACCATTAAGTATTAAACTACCTGCACCTGTTTTGGTAAGAGAAGCAGCACCCGAAACGGTATCAGTGAGTGTTAAAGATGTATTTTGGGGTGTGGTTAATGGGTTAATTTGTGGGGTGGACAGTGTGACATTACCACTAACCAGCTCGACTTTATTAGCTAAAGTAACATCGGCTCCACTTTGCAAAGTTGTGCCATTTTGTAATTTTACATTGCCTGTGCCTAAGGCTTTATTATTGGCAGCAGTCACTGTACCTTGTTGTATATCTGTATTGCCACTATATAAGTTTTCGGCGTTTAGGCTAATTTCGCCCGCACCTGTTTTAACAAGGCTGCCTGTTCTGTATTGAACCGTTAAATCATTACCAGGGTCTGTATTATAGTCGGCATCTTTAACAGCCTTATTAAAGACCGATTTAGTGTCTTTATCTGCGTTAATGGTTGTTTGACCATTTAGTTTAAACTGGTTATTAAAAGTCGCATTGCCTGTAATATGCAAATTAGAATCAGCGGCATTATTTGCTACGCCCTGATTAAACTCAACATTGCCTGTACCTAAATTTTGTTTAACTTCAATGTTGCCCTGCACCAATAAATTACCAGCAAAGGCACTGCTATCACCATTGAAAGCAAGGGTTTTGGCACCTTTATCAACCCTTAAGGTTGCTTTATCTGTACCTGTTAATCCACGAATACTTAGGTCTTCATCTTGCCGTAATGTAGCACCATTAATGCCATCACCCACGGTAATACCATGTTCCAAATCAAGCTTGGCATTTGCTGCAGTAGTATCTAAGGTAGTCCCGTCTTTTAGAGTAAGCTGTGCTGCGTCTGCCCCTAAGTTTTGGTTGGCATCAATTTTTAATGTGCCAGACTCAACCGTAATGCCACTGACAGTATTATTTCCTTTAAGCGTCAATGTACCATCATGTGTAAATACAGTTTGACCATATTGGTCTTTAACTATGTTACCATTTGCATCTTTTTTAGCTGTGCCTGTTTGCGTTAATGTGCCATCACCACTAATATCTGTTTCTATGGTAAGGTCGAACGCACCAATATCTAGACCACCACCCTCTTGCCCTACTTTAAGCAAGCGAGATGCTGCATCACCCTTTTTAAAACTCACCGCATCTGCTGCACCAAGCTGTAATGTACCACCATTTAAGGTAATATCCGTTGCTTGCA
>NZ_CALETI010000350.1 GCF_937920075.1 uncultured Agitococcus sp. | reverse complement strand
CCTAATGGCCTAAATCAACTACAACTCCAGTTTTTACAAGAAGCGGGTCGTAGTTATCCTCAAGTCTCCAGTTTATTAGGCTTTTGGACGTGGCAGCGTTATATCAATCTTTTGTATAGCAAACAGTCGATGACAATGGGCTCAAAAAGTCTACAAATACCTAACGATGAGCTTCGTAAAGGTGCCATGTTATATGGCCATGTTGATGTTTATAAAGCCTTACTTAAATTAGTCAATCAACATCAACAACAAAGTCCACATTTATGGGATGACTTTGCACTACTTTTAGAACGATTAGTGAAAATTGCTGAGCAACCCAGCTTGGATGCGAATGATGAGCAATTATTAAATGATTTAGACAAACAGTTATTGGCTTTAACAGGCCAAAAAGACAAACCTATTATTGTCGATGTTCATACCAATCCTATTGATAAAATGGTTGTTGAAGAGGCCATTGGTTTACCTAGAGTCATTGAGCAACAACAAGCCCGTGGCGCACTTTGGCAACATTACGAATTTAAACAACCTATAAATCAACGTTTAGACAATCAACAATGGCAAACACAATTATTAACGGAAAGCCTTTAACATATTAGTTTAGCTGTTGAGAAGCGATAATGATGCATGAAACGCCTAATGATCCAAGGATCAGCCAGTTATATCAGAGTTTAGCTAAGCAACAAGTTACGCCGACGATTGAACAACATATTTTGCAAATGGCTGAGCAACAAGCCAACATCAATCGAACTACACAAGGAAAATCCAACGCTCTTTGGCAAAAGATTAGCTCTCTCTTTTCGCACTCTTGGCAAGGTGGTTTAGCATTTGCGGGTGTAGTTACAGTAATATGCGCTATCGTTTTTAACACACTCCAACCCTCAGACAATATTTATAGCACTAAAGAGATCATTCCTCCCACTGAAGCAGAATTGCAAGCGCAAACATGGGCAGAGCTACGTACATTAATCGCCCAGAAAAAATATGATGAAGCCCGAGAGCAACTCAACAATATTCGTCAACGTAATCCACAAGTAGTTGTTCCTCAAGATATTACTCAAGCATTAGACACGTCAACCAAAACTCCATAGAGGTCAACATCATGAGTTTTTCTTATAAATATCTTTTACTAAGTTTAAGTCTGGCTGTTGGTTCGGTATGGGCAATTGAACAAAATTCTTCTATTGAAGAAATTATCCAACAGGCCGAACAAGGTGCTGCTGAATCTCAATATCAACTAGCTATCAAGTATGAGCTTGGCGATCATTTACAACAAAGTTATGAACAAGCTGTTGTTTGGTTAACCAAAGCAGCCCAACAAAATCATATAGAGGCTCAACTTAAATTAGGTATGATGTACTTTAATGGTCAAGGAGTTGCTCGTAATAATGTTGAAGCAGCCGAATGGTTTCGTAAAGCAGCTTATCTAAAACAAGGTAATAAACCTGCATATTATGCAAAAGCATTAATTCCTGTTGATGGTGTTGCTAAAGCCTTATGGTGGCTGGAACGAGTTGCCGAACAAAAAGTCTCTCAAGCACAATATCAATTAGCCCAAATTTATGCCCAAACCGATGTAGTTAAAGCGTTAACATGGGCAACAATTGCCAATACATTAGGATATCAGCCTGCTAAAACGTTGTTATCGCAACTATCCACACAAAGCAATTCACAACAACAACAACAGGCAGAACAATTAGCCAATGATTGGTTAAACTCACATTAACTGTTAGGGACTATTGCCTAGCGACAAATTTTGCCGTTTGCTGCAAACAATGCTCCAAACTAGGTAAGGGTAAGGCCATCATATTGGCCAGTTGTTGTGTGGCTTCTGTGGCTAAGGATTCTTGACGAAAAAAATGTAACATCTCCAAACTCATGCCTGCTTTTTTAGCCACAAACTCGCTAGTCAATACACACTTTAAAACAGGAATGGGAATCGACAACACAGGTGGTTTAATGGCAATAGCCTTAGCACACACTGTTAATACTTGCTTTAGGTTTGGTGTGGAATTATCAGCCAAAACATACTCTTGATTTATCGTTTGTGGATAATCAATGACATTGGCCATAAACTGCGTTAAATAAGCTACACTCACCAATGGCAAACGATAGCCCTGCCCCGAAGGTACAGCAAATAATTTGCCCGCCTTTAAATCGACTAGAGTTTGATAAAATGGCTGCTGACTGGCCAACTCCCCTTGTTGATGATCACCAATCACTGTGGCAGGATGAATCACCGTTAAAGGTATATTAAGCTGTTTACTTAGACGTTTAATCGCAAAATGAGCTTCAATTTTTGAGGCTTCATACACGCCTACTTGCTGATAGATTTTTGACCAATTAGCATTTTCGGCCAAACCTTCAATACCCAACTGTTGTAAATGTTCAGTCATGGTTAGCATATAACCTGATACTTGTACCACCTGTTTTAAGGACAACTTTTGTTGTGCCAAGGTCAATAACTCAAGCACACCTTTAACATTTACTTGTCGAGCTTGCTGCTCTGATAAATTCCAACCAAACATCGCCGCGCTATGATAAATCACTGAAACATTGGCCATTTTTTGCCAATTTTCTTCGCTTATGCCCACATTAGCGACTGACAAATCGCCTTGAATTGGCACAATTTGCGCCTCAGCCACGCCTTTTGTTGCTAGCCATGCTATTAACTGTGGAAATTGCTCTGTTGGTTTTCTAAATAAGGCAAACACCCGATGGCCTTTTTTAACCAATGCCAAGATTAAAAACTTACCAATAAAGCCACTTGCACCTGTGACTAAAATATCGCTCATGATTGTTCTCCGAGTATTTGCATTTATTGATACACACTCTAAACTATGGAGTACACTCCAAGGTCAAGGACTTTTTGCATGTTAATTGGTGAACTTGCTCAAGCGGCTCAAGTGAGCCGAGATACGATTCGTTTTTATGAAAAACAAGGCTTAATTACAGGCTTTAGGCTAGGTAATGGTTATAAAAATTACACGCCTGCCACACTAGACACGGTAAATCTTATTAAGCTTGCCCAAGAGTTAGGTTTTTCTTTACGTGAAATTGCCAGTATTTTACCCATGTTGGCAGGCGGCCAATTAGCCCCAGTGTTAGTAGAAAATTTTGTTGCTGATAAGGTACGTCTCATTGACCAACGAATTAACAGCCTACAACAATTACGCCAGCGTTTAAGTACCTTGCCGATTGGCACAGATTGCCCTTTGCGTCGTGACTGCACGCCTGATTAGAGGAATAAAGAATGAATTATCAACGTGGCATTTTAGCAAACGTGCCGAGTGTTGCCTGTTATTTAACTTTTCAACAATATGATCCAAGCCAAGTTAAAGCTTGTTTACAGCAGTTATCTGCGATGGTTGATGGTGAACAGATTGTCTTGGGTTTAGGTAAGTCTTTGTTATTACAATTAGATTTAGCACATCCGCATTTACCAAACTTTCCTGCTTATACCAGTGCAGGCATTAATATTCCTTCTACTCCTGCCGATGTGTGGTTATGGGTGCGTGGTTCTGAGCGTGGTGAGCTGTTGTTATTAAGCCAACAACTGATTAAAACCTTAGAGGCCGCTTTTCATTGCACTCAAATTGTGGATGCTTTTTGTCATTTGGGTGGTCGTGATTTAACTGGTTATGAAGATGGCACAGAAAATCCTCACGATGAAGCAGCAATAGCCGCCGCTTTTGTGGCTGATGAAAATCCTGCATTAGAGGGTGGTAGTGTGGTTGCCGTGCAACAATGGCTGCACCATATGCCAAGCTTTAACAGGATGAGCAACGAACAACAAGATAATGCTATTGGTCGACGCAAAGATGATAACGAAGAGTTAGATGATGCGCCCGAATCGGCTCATGTTAAACGTACTGCCCAAGAAAGTTTTAGCCCAGAAGCCTTTGTGTTGCGCCGTTCTATGCCGTGGTCGTCAGGCGTGGACGGAGGTTTGATGTTTGTTGCTTTTGGTCATTCGAGTCAAGCATTTGCAGCACAATTACGGCGTATGGTTGGCCTTGAAGATGGTATTCAAGATGCCCTATTTCAGTTTACACGACCAATCACAGGGGCTTATTTTTGGTGTCCACCTGTGAAAGATGGACGTGTGTTTTTGAATTTTTTGGAATAAAATCTGTCTAAAAAAAGCTAAAATGAATCCATTTCCTTGTCAGTACATGGCAACGGCCAAGGAATTTGCCCATTTCGTTGCTGCTCTTTTTTTTCGGGAGTACATTTTGACGACTCTACAGTAGATTCCTCTATCTGTTCTTGTTGTTGTGTAATAGGTTCAGATGGAATATTGTCAACATTATCATAAAAAAGAGATTCAATTTCGTCAGGTAGGTCAGCACGTTTAGTTATTTCTAATTTTGCAATAATCTCTTGTTGAGTAAT
>NZ_CALETI010000349.1 GCF_937920075.1 uncultured Agitococcus sp. | reverse complement strand
GTCGCTTGTAGATTCACCACACTTAAAGTGCCACCATCCACATCACTAAAGCCTTGTAATAAATCACTGACCTGAATCGTGTACGACTGGTCTTCTGTGCCATTCGGTAAAACCGCAGGGCTTGAGAATAAAACAGGCGCGTCATTCACGGCATTGATCACAAAGCTGTTGCTCGCTGCTGTCAACCCATTATTGCCATCACTCACTTGATAGCTTAACTGAACCGTACCGTTGAAGTCTTTCGTGGGGCTAAAGGTATAGCTGCCATTTTGATTATCCACAAGGCTGCCATTCGTCGCTTGTAGATTCACCACACTTAAGCTGCCGCCATCCACATCACTAAAGCCTTGTAATAAATCACTGGCCTGAATCGTGTAAGACTGATCTTCTGTGCCATTGGCTAAGACAACAGGCGTTGAGGGCGCAATCGGTGCATCATTGATTGGCTTAACCGTAATTGTATCTTGTCGATCGGTAAAGCCACCTCGTCCATCTTCAACACGATAACTAATCGTCACTGAACCATTAAAATTAGGCGTAGGATTAAAATTTAAAGTTTGATTAGCATTAATACTAATTGTACCTTGCCCTGCAGTAATCACCGCCGAAGTGACTGTTAAGGGGTCACCATCAGGGTCTGCAACTAATGATAAAACATTAATATTATCTAAAGATTGATCTTCATTTGTTGAAAAATTACCTAACACATCTAAGGCCATAGGCGCACGATTCACATCTTGTATTTGTAATGCAAATGTTTGTGCAGCTGTTAGAGAGCCATCACTAGCAACCACGGTAATTTGTAAAACACCCGCATCACTAAAACTCGGTGTACCACTAAAACCTAATGTATTCTGATTAAAAATCAACCAACTTGGTAGAGGATCACCATTCTCCAAAGTAGCCGTGTACGTTAATACATCTCCGTCTAGGTCTTTAAAACTATTGGCTGACAAAGCATAAAGAAAACTTTGTCCCTCATTAATTTGTAGATTACCAATAATATCCTGTGTATTTGGCGCATCATTCACTGGTACAAGGACAAAAGTTTGATTGGCCGATAAGGTATATGTGCTATCCGTCACTTGGTAGTTTAAATTGATAACGCCATTATAATTTTGTGGTGCTTGAATGGTAAATGTACCATCTAAATTATCGATGACCGTGCCTTGATTAGCACTCAAATTGATAACAGATAATGCTTCGCCATCAACTTCGCTAAAGCCCTGTAATAAATCACTCGCTTTAACAATATATGCTACATCTTCCTGACCATTTTTTAGAATGGCTGTTGCGCTACCTGTTGGCGCATCATTTTGATTAATGACATTTAGTGTACGTGTAACTGGTGTTTCAGCAATACCATCTGACACACAATAATTTAGTTGAATATTGCCAAAATAATCGGGATTAGGCGTATACACATAACTGCCATCATTATTATCAACTAAGGTGCCATTGCTAACCGTCAGTTTAATAATACTCAATATATCGCCATCTATATCGGTATAACCCTGCAATAAATCGTTAGCGTACAACACATAAGAAGTGTCTTCTATAGGATCATTTAAATCAATCGGGGTACTTGTTAATACAGGTGCATCATTAACAGGCTGAACAACCACTTCAACCGAAGAATTAACAAATGCAGTTCCATCACTCACCACAAAACTGATCGTTGCTGTACCATTAAAATCGTTTGCAGGAGTAAAACTGATTGTCTTATCCGCATTTAAAATAGCCACTCCCTGACTGACATCAACACTGACATTCGAAATACTAATTGTGTCGCCATCAGGATCACTAATACCTGACATCACGTCTATGATTTGCGTTGAGTCATCTTCATTAATTATAAAACTTGTCCCTATATCGACTACTGGCTGATGATTGACATTATTAATCGTTAATTCAAAACTGGTACTCGCAGACAAACCACCATTGTCTGTAGCAGTGACGATAATAGTATGCTTACCTGCATCATTAAATGTTGGTGTACCAACTAATGTACGATTTTTATCATCAAAACTTAACCAATCTGGCAAACCATTGACTGTATAAGTTAATTGCCCCTCGCCAAGATCGCTCTCAATATCACTAAAAGCATTGGCTGGAATTTGATAACTAAAGGTGGCTGCTTCATCAACTTGCTGATTAGTGATTGGCGATGGTGAAGCAGCTACTGGTGCATCATTAACCGCATTAACGGTGATAGATTCTGTTTTGGTAAACATAGCACCTTGACTATCTTTAACAGTATAAGTGAGGTCTGCTATGCCATAAAAATCTGCTGTTGGTATATAAGTCAAGGTTTTATCAGCATTAATGACTACTGTACCTGCCGTACTGCTGGCACTTTCAATAGTAAAGTCATCACCATCAGGATCTGCAATTCGGAGTGACAGATCTATTGCTAAGTCAGTATCTTCATTAGTGATTAACAATGGTGCATCACTAATGGCAATAGGTGCTTGATTCACATCATTAATATCTAGAGTAAAAATTTGTGAAGTAAATAAACCATCAGGGTCTGTTGCAACCACTTTTACTTGTAATGTACCTGCATCACTAAAACTTGGAATGCCACTAAATGTGTGAGTTTTATCATTAAAACTGAGCCAAGATGGCAATGGACTACCATCCACCAAACTCGCACTATAGGCTAAATTATCGCCATCAATATCAGTAAATGCTTCGGTAGGAATAGTGAAAACAAATGACTGCCCTTCATCGACCATTTGATTATCTAATGGTAATAAAGTAGTTGGCGCATCATTAATTGGCATCACCTGAATAATGGTTTTCCCTGTTACACTGGCAACACCATCACTGACGGTATAAGTCAAACTCACAGCACCATTAAAATTGGCAGCAGGAGTAAAAACTATTTCTTGGCTATCCAAAAAGCCCAAAGTGCCTTGTGTAGGATCATCCAAATCAACTTTAGTAATGATTAGAGATTGACCATTGACATCAGAAACATTCGATAATAAATCTAAGGTAATTGATCCATCTTCATTGACTTCGGCATTTAATGGATCATTAATAATTTGGGGAGGTGTGTTATTAAAAATACCAACAATTTGTGCTGCTGTTAAAACTGTACCATCTTTAAATATCAATGTTTCAATGGCATCTTTACTATAGGTTTCAACTTTGCCTGTGGCATCAACATTAAAAAAGTTATTAATGCGAATACTGTCTGTTTCTGAGGAGGGAAAACTAATAACTAAGGTTGTTGCAATTTGAATATCTTGGCTAAATACAGCTTGGCTACGCGCAAAGTTTGCAATTGTTAATAAGTCACCTACACCGTTATCTTCTTGAGGGCTTGGATATTCTTCATTATTGATAAAGTCATGGCCATTTGTGTAAATATAACTATTATTACCTGCTCCGCCACTTAAATTATCATTGCCATTACCGCCAACAAGCGTGTCGTTTCCTTCACCACCCGCTAAATAATCATTGCCATCATCACCAGAGACAAGATCATCTCCAACCCCACCCTCTATATTGTCGTCACCCAATGCTCCCGACAGCGTATCATTACCTGCATATCCATAAATAAAATCACCTGCTTCTGTGCCTGTAATAATATTATCCAACTCATTACCAGCACCTGTCAGACTATCTTTTCCTAATAAAATTAAATTCTCAACATTGTTTGGTAAGGTGTAAGAAACAGAACTTTGAACAGTATCTGTTCCTCCACCCACACCTAATGTAGCCACTACAACATCTTGAAAACTATTTTTATCATTTTCTACCAAATTATTAGCCAAGCTTGCATAGACAACTTGAGAGCCATCTGCGGAAAAAGACGCTTGTTGGCTAAACGCATTGGCTTGTACACCAGTCGCAGACTGGCTCACTAATGTCACATGTCCTGTTGTTAAATCCTTAATAAAAATATCACCAACATCATTAGTGTCGTTGTTTACTAAGTTATAGGCATAGCTTTGGAATAGTATTTGGCTGCCATCAGGTGAAAAAACAGGCGCATAACTGGATGCGTTTGCTTCTTGGCCAGCACTTGTGGTGCTAACCCGAATCAACTCTCCAGTTTCCAAATCCTTAACAAAAATATCAACATTAAAGTTAGTATCATTATCTACGGCATTATTCGCAGAACTGATAAAAGCGACTTTTTTTCCATCAGGTGAAAATACCAAACTTTCGCTAGATGCATTTAATTCTTCACCTTTGCTATTGGTACTAATTCGAGTGACTTCGCCTGTGAGCAAATCTTTAATAAAAATATCACCAACATCGTTAGTATCGTTAGCAATTAAATTAGTAGCCAAACTCGTAAAGGCAATTTTAGTCCCATCAGGCGAAAAAACAGGTGCATAACTGTCATCATTCGATTCGCCATTCTTGCTATCAACA
>NZ_CALETI010000348.1 GCF_937920075.1 uncultured Agitococcus sp. | reverse complement strand
CAGCCACGTTTGCCAAAGATACCGAATTAAGTTTAGGTATTAGCAAAGGTGTCTTGGTTGCTAATGATGTACAAGTAGATGGTGAAGTTGACATTCATAGTGGCATCTTTGACAGCAGTTTGACAGGTGTTATCAGTGGTACAGGTAGCTTAGTAAAAGATGGTGCAGGCCAACTCAATCTTACAGGTGCTAACAGCTACGCAGGTGGTACACAAGTTACTGCAGGTAAAGTAGCGTTAGATGCTAATACGGCTTTAGGAACAGGCGCAGCCACGTTTGCCAAAGATACCGAATTAAGTTTAGGTATTACTAAAGGATTATCGGTTGCTAATGCGGTACAAGTAGATGGTGCTGTTAAAGTTCATAGTGGTAGCTTTGATAGCAGTTTAGACGGTGTAGTGAGTGGTAAAGGTAGTCTTGTAAAAGATGGCACAGGCACCTTAACCTTAAAAGGCAGCAACAGCTACGAAGGCGGTACTATCGTTAATGAGGGTACCTTAGCCATTAGTCAAAATGCCAACTTAGGTAAAGCAGAAACAGGTGTGACTGTAAGTAACGCCACGTTATTATTAAATGGTGATATTGCCATTGAACGTAAAGTGACCTTAGCAGGTACAGCGGCTACGATTGATACAACAGGCGATAGCAGCATAGATGATGCGGTAAGTGGGTCGGCCAAGTTAATTAAAACAGGTGACGGCACCTTAACCTTAAGCACAGCGAATACGTATGCAGGCGGCACTCAAATTGCCAAAGGCACCTTAGAGATTAGCAGCGATGCGAGTTTAGGAGCTAAAGCAAGTAAATTTGGTGTTGACGTTGTGATTGATGATGCAGCTACCTTAGCTTTAACAGGTAATGTAGCGGCTGCGCGTAAATTAAATTTAACAGGCACAACGGCCACGATTGAAACCACGAAAGAAGGTAGTAGCAGCAGTTTAAGTGAGGTGATTAGTGGTTCTGCGAAGTTAGTTAAAGAAGGTGCAGGTAGCTTAACGTTATCGGGTGTTAATACGTATGCAGGTGGTACTGACATTGACGAAGGTACCTTAGTCATTAGCCAAGATGGCAACTTAGGTAAAGCAGGTACAGGTGTTGTTATTGGCAATGAAGCTACCTTGGCTTTAAATGGTAATGTTAATGTTGATCGTACCCTAGCTTTAGCGGGAACCACAGCAACGGTTAATACCGTGACAGGTAGCAGCAGCCTAGTCAAAGAGGTCAGTGGTTCAGCGACCTTAGTTAAAACAGGTGCAGGTACCTTAACTCTCAATAGTGCCAATAGCTACGCAGGTGACACCCACATTGAGGGCGGCACCTTAGCCATTAACAATGATAATAAATTAGGTGCAGGTACCGCTGTTACCATCAAAGATGCCACCTTAGCCTTAACAGAGAGTGTTGCGCTTAGTCGTACACTCGACGTAACAGGTATTGCCACGGTTGACACTGCTAAAGACAGCAACAGCAGCTTAGACAAAGCAGTCAATGGGTCAGGTCAACTCGTTAAAACAGGTACAGGCACTTTAGAACTTACCCAAGCTAATAGTTATAGTGGTGGAACGGCGATTAAAGAGGGTAACGTTACCTTAGCAGCCAATGCAGCCTTAGGAACGGGTGCAGCCACGTTTGCCAAAGATACCGAATTAAGTTTAGGTATTAGCAAAGGTGTCTT
>NZ_CALETI010000347.1 GCF_937920075.1 uncultured Agitococcus sp. | reverse complement strand
CTTCATCTCGCTATTGCTGATAATAGCCTTATACCAGCCAGCAGGGATTGGGTCAAAAGATGATGATGGTTCGATTTCTTCTGCATTGAAGTTGTAGCTTGCTAAATTACTCATAATATACTCACTGTTTCGTTTGTTTAGGTTTCACTGGTTTCTATATTTCGTGTGCCAGTGGTTGCTGTTTCACTGGTTTCTATATTTCGTGTGCCAGTGGTTGCTAAGATAACTATATTTTGTTATTGTGTCAACACCGACAACCAAAAAAGGCGCAAATAAAATGTTATCGTTACCTGAGATTAAACAGTTATTAACAGACAGACAACTTAATGTTGTCGCCGAGCGTGTTGGGATTCACTCCAATACAATTTATCGTTTAATGAAAACAGAAAAGGCAGACTATGACACTATCAAAAAACTCTCTGACTATTTAGAAGGACAATTAGAAAATGCAAAACAATAAAGAAGCCGCGTCAAGTTATGTCGCTCATGGTTTTAAATTGTGCTTAGTGAAAGGCAAAAAGCCGTTTCAAGACAAATGGGAACAAAACCCTGTTACTGATTTTAATTTGTTTGATTTACACGGCATCGGCTTGATTCATGGATTAAGTGGTACTTGTACGCTAGACATTGACAACATCGAGCAATCTACCATTGCCTTGTCCGCCTGTGGCGTTGACTTGGCTGCTTTGATGGCTGAGGGTGTACGCATCGAATCAGGGCGTGAGAATCGTTCTAAATTGTTGTTTAAAGCACCTGTGGGCGTAGAGTTAAAACGCCATGCACTTAATTGGACTAAACAAGACAACCCAAAAGAGTCTGACGTGGTGTTCGAGTTGCGCGGTGGCTTTACTCAAGATGTTTTACCGCCTTCTATTCACCCTGATACTGAACAGCCATATTTTTGGGTGGGTGATTACAAAAACATACCTGAGTTACCGCTTGAGCTTTTGAACATCTGGACGCAATGGGATATTGCAAAAGACGTGTTAAAAAGTGCGTGTCCGTGGCATATTGAAAAAGAGGACTATAAAGCACAATCAGCACCTGTGCGCGTGTTTAGTAGCGATAATGATGTGATTGGTACGTTTAATAAAAGAATGCCATTAGTCAACATTTTGAGTAATTACGGTTATAAGCGTATCACTAAAACA
>NZ_CALETI010000346.1 GCF_937920075.1 uncultured Agitococcus sp. | reverse complement strand
TGTTGGCTCTGGAATTTCTGGCTTAAGTGCTGCATGGCTCTTATCTAAAAAACATCAAATTACTGTTTTTGAAGCAAATAATTATGCAGGTGGTCATAGTAATGCGGTAGATGTTCAACTTGATGGTCAACAAGCTGCGGTTGATACTGGCTTTTTGGTATTTAACGAAAAAACCTATCCCAACCTAATTCAGCTGTTTTCTTTACTAAATTTAACTATTGCTAATACCGATATGAGTTTTAGTGTTCGGTTAAATCAAGAAAATCTCGAATGGGCTGGCAGCAATTTAGCCAGTTTATTTGCCCAAAAACGTAATATTGTCCGTCCAAAATTTTGGCAAATGATTAATGATATTTTACGTTTTAATCGTCAAGCATTACCTTTATTAGCTCTAGCCAAAGCTGAACAGTTAAGTTTAGGCCAACTTTTGCACCAAGAAAAATACAGCCAAGCCTTTAAAGATTGGTACTTATTGCCTATGGGTGCGGCAATTTGGTCAACCCCTTCGGCAGATATGTTAGATTTTCCTGCCGAATCCTTTATTCAATTTTGTTTAAATCACGGTTTATTACAAATCAGTGATCGACCACAATGGTTAACCATCAAAGGCAGCTCTCGACAATACGTTAAACAACTCTGTGCTGGCATTGGGGATGTACGTTTAAATACGCCTGTTATGGCAATAAGCAGCCATGAGCATGGCGTGCATATTCAAACTGAACACGAACATTTATCCTTTGATAAAGTTATTTTGGCTTGTCATACCGACCAAAGTTTAGCCCTACTCCAATCCCCTACGCCCGAACAACAATCGCTATTGTCTGCAATTCGCTACGCGCCTAATCAAGCTTATTTACATACTGATAGCTCAGTGATGCCCAAAAATCGCCAAGCGTGGGCAGCATGGAACTATGCTCAACACAGCGAACAGGACAAACATCAAGCAGTTGCCGTAACTTATTGGTTAAACAAATTACAGCCTTTACCTTTTAGCACACCATTGTTTGTCACACTCAATCCTTGTCAGCCGATTGATGAACAACACATTTTGCAGCGTTTTGACTATGCCCATCCACAACTTGATGCTGCTGCCTACAAAGCCCAACAACGCTTAGCTCAGATTCAAGGCAAAGATCATTTGTATTTTTGTGGTGCATGGGCAAGTTATGGCTTCCATGAGGATGGCCTTAAATCGGGAATGCGTGTTGCAAAATTATTAGGGGCAGACATTCCTTGGCAAGCGGTATTGGACTAACACTATGAATAACTGGTTATATATTGGTCAGGTTGCTCATAAACGTATAGGCTTAGCTGCTCATCAGTTTAGTTATCCTGCTTTGTTTATGTGTTTTCCGCTCAGTGCGCGTCATCAACTTTCGCGGGCAGGCTTTGGTTATAACCGTTTTAATTTATTGTCTTTTTATGAACAAGATCATGGTAATGGCCAAGATGCCGAACAATGGATTAGACAAATTTTAGCCGACAAAAAATTAGACCAAATCGCTAATGGTGAAATTTGGCTACAAAGTCAACCGCGTGTTTTAGGCTATGTATTTAATCCTGTTAGCTTTTGGTACTGCTATGACCAACAACAACAGCTTAGAGTGATTTTGTGCGAGGTTAATAACACCTTTGGTGAACGTCATTGTTA
>NZ_CALETI010000345.1 GCF_937920075.1 uncultured Agitococcus sp. | reverse complement strand
CTGTAAAAAATAATCACGAAGTACACTGAGCGAAGTCGAAGTGCGAGGATGGTTGGTTTCGACTCCGCTCAACCATCAACACTTCGTTCCCTGAGCCTGTCGAATGGCAATCACCCGACCAATAAATGTTTAATTACTCACTGGCGTATCACGTAAATTTCCCCATTCACTCCATGAACCCGCATAAGCCTTGATATTCAGTCCTAATAATTTTCCAACTAAATAGCTCAAACCAGAGCGATGATGGGTTTGGCAATAGACAATCACGGTTTTATCGGAGGTGATACCCAAATGGTGCAACTCTTGTTTAACTTCATTTAAGACTCGAAGTTTAAGTGAGTTTTCTTTGTCAAGTACCTGATTCCATTCGTAATGCACAGCATTGGGAATATGGCCGCCACGCATGGCTAATAGACGAGAGCCTGTATATTCTTCAATAGAGCGAGCATCCCATAATACATAGTTGGCATCTTGATAATGAGCTAAAACATCGGCCAATAAAGCTTGTGGCTGATCGTTAAAATCAATGCTTGGACTGCTAGTTGTAGGTATTGTTGGACTATTATCAATAGCAAAACCTGCGGCTAACCATGCATGTAAACCGCCGTTTAAATAGGAGTAGTTTTTGTGGCCAATAATATCTAATGTCCAAATAAAACGCCCAGCCCATGCGCCGCCTTCATCATCATAAACAACCAAATGTTTATTTGCCGTTAAACCAATATTGGCAAATAGTTGTTGTAATTGTTCAACTGAGGGTAGTTTGCCTGTTGCTGGTAGCTCACCTGACACTAAATCGCGGGTATTAACCCATACCGCATTAGGAATATGTGCTTGTTGATAAACCGATTTTTTGCACAAATCGACAATTAATAATTCAGGATGATGAAGATTATCAAGTAGTTGCTGAGCATCAAGTAACAGGGGCAAGTCGGCCATTGTTGGTCTCGCGATAAAAATTCTAGGCCAATTGTAAACACTGTGAACAAGTTAAGCAAAACAGAGTTTGGTTATTTGTTAAAAAATCCAGTATTCTTGAAAAAAATACTTTAGGGAATCGTTATGTTAACACTCTATCCAGAAATTCAGCCTTATCATCAATTTCACTTACAAGTGGATGACACACATCATTTATATATTGAAGAAAGTGGTAATCCCAAAGGCATTCCTGTAGTTTTTTTACATGGTGGGCCGGGTGCTGGTACACAACCGTGGCATCGGCGTTTTTTTGATCCGACTGCTTACCGAATTGTGTTATTCGATCAACGTGGTGCAGGGCAATCCACGCCCCATGCCAGTTTAGAAAATAACACAACGCCTCATCTAATTGCTGATATGGAGCAAATTCGTCAGCATTTAGGGATAGAGCAATGGCTTATTTTTGGTGGGTCATGGGGATCAACGCTAGCCATTGCTTATGCAGAAGCGCATCCACAACGGGTTTTAGGTTTAATTTTACGCGGCATCTTTTTGTGCAGACGTGAAGATTTATTATGGTTTTATCAAGAGGGGGCAAATCGTATTTTTCCTGATGCGTGGCAAGATTATGAAAAAGCCATTCCTCCCGAAGAACGCCATGATTATATGAGCGCATACCATCGGCGTTTAACAGGTGAAGATGAGTTGGCACAAATGGCCGCAGCAAAGGCGTGGTCAGTGTGGGAAGGGATGTGTTCAACGCTAAAACCTAACCCTAATGTGGTGCATCATTTTGCTGATCCGCATGTTGCTTTATCGTTAGCGCGTATTGAAAGTCATTATTTTGCCCATGATATTTTTATGCAACCGAATCAATTATTGAAAGATGCACATAAACTAGAAAATATTGATGGCGTGATTGTGCATGGTCGTTATGATGTGGTTTGTCCATTAGATGGTGCATTTGCTTTACATAAGGCATGGCCACGTAGCGAACTACATATTATTCGTGATGCAGGGCATTCAGCAGCAGAAGCAGGGATTATTGATGCTTTAGTGAAAGCAACGAATGATTTTGCCTTGAGATTGGCGTAATCCCTCACCCCAACCCTCTCCCAATGGGAGAGGGGGTTTTAAATGAGTGTGTTCATGAAAGGTTTGATTCAGCGTGTCAGCCATGCACAAGTGGTTGTTGATGGAGAGGTGGTTGGTGCAATCGAGCAGGGATTGTTGTTGCTGCTTGGTGTAGAGCAGGCAGATACCGAGCAACAAGCCGATAAATTGCTTCATAAAGTCTTAAATTACCGTATTTTTGCCGATGAACAAGGTAAAATGAATTTGAGTGTTAAAGATATTGGTGGTGGTTTATTAGTGGTATCACAATTTACCTTAGCCGCAGAAACCAAAAAAGGTTTAAGGCCAAGCTTTTCGAGTGCGGCTAATCCAGTATTAGCAGAGCAGTTATATCAATATTTTGTGACGCAGGCTCGGCAACAACATGCACAAGTGGCAACTGGCATTTTTGCTGCCGATATGAAAGTTAGCTTGTGTAATGATGGGCCAGTGACTTTTATGTTGGAGGGGTGAGGCGTATTTACTCCTCTTTTTCTTTCTTCTCCAAAAATCTACCAAAAAACAAACCCACTTCAAACAACATCCACATTAACACAGCAAGCACCGTCATCGACAGCGCATCGGGTGGAGTAACAAACATCGAAATCGCAAAACAAATAACAATAATATAACGGCGTTTTTCGGCTAAGCTTTCGGTGCTAATAATGCCTGCCATAATTAAAATTAATACCACCACAGGAATTTCAAAAGTAAAACCAAAAACTAAAAAGAACTTAATACAAAAATCTAAATAAGCATTAATGTCGGTCATAAAATCGACATTTTCGGGGGCAACACTGACAAAAAACTTTAACACTGGCCCTAAAGTCACAAAATAAGCAAACGAAATACCAATATAAAATAAGATAACACTAGAAACGAGGAGGGGAATAGCTAGTTTTTTCTCATGTTTGTATAAAGCAGGCGCAATAAAAGACCATACTTGATAAAGCACATAAGGAATAGCAATAAAAAATGACACAAAAAAAGTCAGTTTAAAGGGAGCTAAAAAAGAAGACGTAATATCGGTAGCCACCATGCTACTGCCAACAGGTAATAATTGGCGTAGTGGAGCAGCGAGCAAAGTATATAAATCGTTTCTAAAAGCCACTAAGACAAAAAAAACTAACAATGTTGCACCAATCATGTGCATCAAACGAGTGCGTAGTTCAATTAAATGCGCCACAAGGGGCATTTCATCTTGTTTGTTGTCTAAATCACTCATAGTCTTAGGATTTTATTAAGTTAACTTTGCTAGGTGGCAAAGAGGGTGCAGTTGGTACAGAATTATTTTCTTGAGGCTCATTATTATTGATGGGGGGCGTTTGTTGTGCCAAATAGGCAGGCGCAGCATCAACAGTTTGTGAGGCATCAGTCATTTGTTGATGAATGGTGTTTTCAACCGCTTTGATTTCTTCTTCAATAGGGTTAGTTGCTGCTTTTAGCCGAGCAATTTCATCGTTCATGCGTTGTTTAAGTTCGGCGGCAGAGACTTCTTTTTCAATTTCTGCTTGAATGTCAATCACCGTACGACGAATACGGCCAAGCCATGCGCCAGCCATGCGAGCTGCATGGGGGAGTTTTTCAGGACCAAGAACAACAAGGGCAACAATCCCCAATAAAATTAACTCGCTAAAACCAACATCAAACATTACACAGTATCTTTTTTGGCAGTGTTAACAGGAGTTGCAGTGCTATCAATTGGCGCGTTTTGGCTAATTTGAGCAGGTGGCGGTGTTTGTGGGTTGGCAGCGGCTTGTTCGCCATCTTTCATGGAGTCTTTGAAGCCTTTAATCGCACCACCTAAGTCTTTGCCTAAGTTTTTGAGTTTGGATGTGCCGAACAATAACACGACTACAACTAACATAATCAATAAGTGAGAGATTGATAAACCGGCCATAATAGTACCTCTTATTTGGTCGTGTGTTGACGAGCTGCTTTTTCAGCGTGTCCCGAAATATGCAAGCGACGAGCCAATTCGTCAATAATTGCTTGGGACGGAATATTAAAATGCCCCAACATGACAAGCGTATGAAACCACAAATCGGCAGTTTCATAAATTAAATCGTCAGTTTTACCTGATAAGCCTGCATCTTTGGCGGCAATAATGGTTTCAGTCGCTTCTTCGCCAACTTTTTCTAAAATTTTGTTAAGGCCTTTATGATAAAGACTAGCTACATAGGAAGATTCTGCTGTCGCATTTTTGCGTTCGGCTAAAATTTTATCAAGTTCGGCTAAAATATCAGTGGTCATGTTTGGGATGCTCGTAAATGGCATTAGGGTCTTTTAACACAGGTTCAACAATTTGCCATTGTTGATTATCGTCTAGTGTACGATAAAAACATGATTGGCGTCCTGTGTGGCAGGCGATTCCGCCTAATTGTTCAATTTGTAGAATGATAACATCAGCATCACAATCTAATTGTATTTCTTTGACAACTTGAATGTGACCAGATTCTTCACCTTTATGCCAAAGTTTTTTGCGTGAGCGTGACCAATAAACACCACGTTTGGTGTCTGCGGTTAATTGCAAGGCTTCGCGGTTCATCCATGCGACCATTAATACCCGACCTGTTTGTGCATCTTGGGCAATGGCAGGAATTAAACCTTGTTCGTCAAATTTTACAGTATCGAGAAAAGTCATAATTTATTACCAGTACGATTGGCCATAATCTCTGCGACCAATGAGTCAACACTATCGGGAGTTTGTGTATTTTGACGAGAAAGTGTGTAATCACCTGTACCACGTTCAAATTGTTGCAAAAAACGTAATAGGCCATCTGTTCCTAGCTCTTTTTGTAAAATTTCTAAATAAATTTTCATTACACCAATACTCGCCAAATGACGGCGATAACCACTAAACCTGCACAAATTAGCGCAAACAATCCATCACTAGCACTCACCCCCGCTGCACCCGTTAATACCGCTAAAAAGGCTAACCAATCTTGGCGACGACTTTGGGCTAATTGATAGTGTAAGTTTTGTAGCTCACGCCATTGTTTTTCTTGCCATGCGTTATTTTGTTTTAAACCACGCAAACTATCATAAATCAAATTGGGCAATTCGGCTAAACCTAAGACCATAGCAGGGGTTTGTTGGCCGAGTTTTTTCATTGACTCAACAGGGTTTAGGCGAGTGCTTAACCATTGAGCCAATAATGGCTTGCCTAATGACCAAATATCTAAATCAGGATAAAGCTCTCGACCCAAGCCTTCAACATGGACTAATGTTTTTAGCAATAAGACTAATTGGGGCGGGATTTCCAAATGATAGCGTCGTGCAACTTCTAAAATATCCATTAAAATTGGTGCAAAATCCAATTCAGCAATCGATTTTTGTAACATCGGGCTTAACAGACGGCGCATCTCGCGGGTAAGAGCAGGAATATCTGTTGACGGTGGAATCCAGCCCGCTTGCGCTGCAATATTAATCAATTGTTGGAAGTCATGTTGCATTACGGCCATCATTAAACGCGCAACCGTTAAATGGTCGGTGTCGCTTAATTCACCCATAATTGCACAATCTAAGGCAATATATTTAGGATTTTCTGGCTTAGAAATATCAACAAAAATATTACCAGGGTGCATATCAGCATGAAAAAAGTTGTGATTAAACACCTGCGTAAAAAATATCGTTAAGCCTTTTTCGGCTAAGACTTGTAAATTAACGCCTTTTTCGATGAAGGTTTTTTTGTCGGAAATTGGTACACCATAAATCCGTTCAGCCACCATCACTTGCGAACGACACCATTTATGATGCACTTCGGGTATATAAATCAACGAAGAGTTTGGAAAGTTATTTCTCATTCGTGTGGTGTTTGCGGCTTCTTGGAGCAAGTCTATTTCACTTAATAAAACTTGTTCGTAATCACAAACCACATGATGTAAATGTAGGGCGGCGGCGGCAGGTGTGCGTTCTTCTAACCACAAGGAGGCAGTTTTTAAAATAGCAAAATCTTGGCTAATCGCTTGTTCTAAGTTGGGACGAACAATTTTAACAATCACCTCACGACCATCGACTAAGGTGGCGGTGTGCACTTGGGCAATGGAGGCGGCGGCTAACGGTGTTTGTTCAAAAGAGCTAAAAATATCTGCCAGTGGTGCATTTAGTTGTTGCTCAACAATTTGTGTGGCTAACAAACTCTCAAAGGGCGGGACTCGATCTTGTAGTTTACTGAGTTCGGCAATCCAATTAGGCGGTAATAAATCGGCGCGTGTGGATAATAACTGACCGAGTTTAATAAATAACACACCTAGCTCTTGTAGGGCTAAGCGCAAACGCTCACCATCATCATAGGTGGTTAACACAGGGTTAGACCACCATGCAGGGTGAATACGTAAAATGAATAAACCTAATTTAACAGGCAGTGGAACAGGCGCATCTGCGGGAATCAGGGTATCTAAACGATAGGCCGCACAAATACGCCAGATTTCTAATAAACGGGGCAGATGTTGAAGCATCCTATAATTCCTTAGCTATTTTGCTCCCTTTCCCCATCAGGGAGAGGGTTGGGGTGAGGGGATGAAATTTTTTCTTTTAATAACGCAATACGTGCTTCTAGACGCTCAATATCGGTGCGAAGTTCTTGTACTTCTTCAATAAAGTCATCAACTTGCCATTTGCGTGGTAACAGTTGTGATTCTTCGCGTAAAAACTCACCACCATGCATCAAAAAGCTTTGTGCTGCTTGTTTGGCAAAGCTAAATAAGCTGCGAATACCTTGGCCAATTTGTTGGGCAGGAATATCGCCAATCAATTGGCTTAGGCCAAATTCCCAATCAATGTCTAAGGCCAAACCAATCTGTTGTAAGGTCTGTAAAAAGAAAATATCACCTTCAAGTTGTAAACCACTTTGGGTAATCATTTGATCTTTATTAAACGCTTGTTTGATGTAATCAAAACTAGTAGCGGTTACAGTGGCGGTTGGCTCTAAGCTTAAGTGGTCTTCGGCAGGGGTTAAACGGACTTTACCATCATCAAAAAACACCAAAATACTCAAGTCGGGGTACTGAATATTTAATAATAAACTTTTGCCTGTTTGTGCATTGAGTTGTAAACGAGTGGCAGGGTCTAAGTCTAAGGCTTTATTGAGCATATCCTCAAAAGCAGCCAAGGCGATGACGGTCGGTAATAACATTATTTATAGCCTCGATGTAAAGCCACAATACCACCTGTTAAATTGTGGTAATCACAACTGATAAAACCTGCATCTTGCATCATGTCTTTTAGGGTGTTTTGGTCGGGATGCATCCGAATAGATTCGGCTAAATAACGATAACTATCCGCATCTTGGGTGATGAGTTGCCCCATTGCAGGTAACACACTAAACGAATACGCATCATAAACTTTGGATAAAGGCTCATAAATTGGCTTAGAAAACTCTAACACTAATAAACGGCCATTGGGCTTTAACACCCGATACATAGAACGTAAGGCAGCATCTTTGTCGGTGACATTACGCAAACCAAAGGCAATGGTAATAATATCAAAAGTGTTGTCGGCAAAAGGCAAGCACTCAGCATTAGCTTGCACATATTCCACGCCCGTATAACCGCCATCAATTAATTTGTCGCGGCCAACTTTGAGCATGGAATCGTTAATATCGGCTAACACCACTCGACCATTTGCACCCACTTCACGGGCAAAAACACGCGCTAAATCACCTGTGCCACCTGCAATATCAAGCACTTGCTGACCACGACGCACACCAGACAAGGTAATGGTAAAACGTTTCCACAAACGATGAATACCCATTGACATCAAATCGTTCATTAAATCGTATTTGGCAGCAACTGAATGGAATACTTCAGCAACTTTTTGGACTTTTTCTTCTGTTTTAACGGTTTGATAGCCGAAGTGAGTAGTAGAGTTGTCTTTGGCGTTAGTCATGGTCTTTAACTGAGTGGACAAAAAGATGTGCTGATTGTCGGATGAATTACAGGGATAATCAAGTTTTGTGACAAAAAACAAAGGCGCATGATGCGCCTTTTTATCAACTTCGCCGTAAAACCTCGCGCCTTTTGGTTACTGAGCGAAGTCGAAG
>NZ_CALETI010000344.1 GCF_937920075.1 uncultured Agitococcus sp. | reverse complement strand
CTGCCCGAGATGGCAAACGCAACAATACAGGCATCGCCTACTCTCGTGCTTTTGATTTGCAATTTACTCCCTCTTTTTATGTAAGTGCTTATAGTGGCAATGAAGATGTTAGTAATACATCCGTCGAGTATCTTAGTTATCAGTTTAAGGGATTACGTTTAGGCAGCAGTTTACGTCTGATGGATAACTTATCCACTAACCTACAACTCAGCCAAGAAAAACGCGAGCATAATGATGGTCTTTATCCATTATTAAATCTAAATCGTACCGATACCGAAAAGAATGTTAACCTCAGCGCAAACTGGCGAATAAATAAACACTTTTCGTTAATTCCTAGCTATAATTATAGTGACAACCAATCAAACATTGCGTTTAGCGACTTCACGCGGCATGTAATCAGCATTGATTTGCGTGTTGATATGTAACAAGGAGGAAACTCACCATGAATTATTTATCTACTTCTCTCAATGGAAAAGGCTTATTAAGTCTATTAATTGCTTACACTCTTTCAGGTACTGCTTTGGCCGATGTTGCGGGTCGAGTTAATTTTGTATCAGGCAATGTTGAAGCGGTGGCCACAGACGGCTCACGTCGTACTTTAGTAAAAGGCGAATTAGTCAATAGTGGCGAACGTTTAGAAACCAATCGTGGTCGTGTGCAAATTCGCTTTACTGATGGTAGTTTTATTTCATTACAACCTAATACGGTATTTGGTTTAGATAAATACAGTTTTGATAAAAATAAACCTAACGATGGTTCGTTGTTATTCAATTTTTTACGGGGTGGAATGCGTACTGTTAGTGGTGCGATAGGCAAAGTAAACCGTGCTAATTACAAGGTACAAACCCCCGTTGCCACGATTGGTATTCGTGGTACAAGTTATGCGGCCAACCAAGAGCCGAATGGCAAATTGTTACTTACAGTTGGCAGCGGCATTGTTAACCTAGAAAATAACTTTGGCTCCAGTAATGTTAATACAGGACAAACTTTTCAGGTAGAAACAGGCCAAGCCCCTAACCAAGCACCTGCTGGTACAACAGTCTCCGCCAGAGCTGAAAATCCTGAATCAGCAACACAAGAAGAAAACAGACAAATTGCTGATACTAAAAAACCTGACACAGCTGTTGGCGACCAAGTCAGCCAAGATGGCTCCCCTTTATTGCAAAGCTCTATCCAACTGCGTGATGGCTTACCGCGTTTAAGTAGTTTTGGTAGTTTATTAACGGGTAATTCTGGGGTAAAAATTTATCCTAATGTCATCGGACTATATAGTGAACTTAGTGATAATGGCCAACAAGTTGGCAATTTAGTTGGTTTAATTGGCACAGCCGAAACTGCTGACAATCTCGGTGGTAAAGTATTACTAGACACTCGCAAAAAAGTCGGTGGACTACAATTTACCAATGTTAAACAAATAGGCTCTTTATCATTTGGTGAATGGACAAATGGCAGTGCCAGCCTTGTTGATCCGTATTTAGGGACGGTTCAACAACTGACTCTGACTGACAAACAATTTATGCCCTACATTGTTGGCACAACAGCCGAAAAAAGTCTTGGCAATAATATGAAAGTCTCTTATGTACTCGCAGGGGCTACGCCAGCACGTGCTGGTACAGATATAGGCACTTTAAACAAATTAAATATTGATATCGATCTCAATCTAATGCCTTTAGTATCAGTTGATATGGCTGCCAATGTTAAAAGTATAACTTATACTGCAAAACTTTCTAATTATCCTATTTTAGATATTAGTGCTGATAAAAAATTCAGTGGTTTTATTTTGCCCAAAGAAGAATTATTTGCAACAAGCAGTACTGCCAACATTTGTGCTAATTCTCAATGCCCTGTTGATTTATCTGCCTTTTTATCAGGCAATGACTTAGGTGTTGTTTACCAAATTAATCGCAAAAATTTAACAGCAATTAATGGCGTAGCCGCATTAACAGGTACTGAAAGCACTATTTCAAACAATAATATCGCTAATACCTTAGCTTCATCTCTAAACAGTGATTATTCCGCTTTATTTTCACACAAACCGATTATTACTGCAGATAACAAAACCATTAAACTAACAGCAGCAAATAATTTATCTGCTATTTTTGACAGTAAAACACAAGGTTTAATGGCTGCTTCTGCCTCTATTTTTACCAACACGCCTAATTTTTATGGTGCAGTTGGTTCGGCAACAAAAAGTGCTGCGCAAATTCAACAAGTTGGCCACGTTGCCAAAGTCTTGTCATGGGGTCGTTGGACAAATGGTCGCTTAGCTACAGGCAACGATGATATTCCAATCAATTTAACTGCAAATGATAACATTCACTATTTAATTGGTTTACCAACCGCTGCTACAGCAATTCCTAATGTTGGATCAGTCACTTATAGCCTCGTTGGTGGTACAGCAAGTGCTGTTTTTGGAACAATCAACAATAACCAAATAAATACTAACTTTGATATTGCCAAAGTCAATAGTGGTAGTCTCATGGTTGATTTTGGTCGTGCAACTACCAACTTAAGTTTAGAACTTAATGGTTTTACTAAAGCCAATAGCTTGCAATCCTTACAACTCAGCGGAGCAGGTACATTAGCTGCTGGGAGCAATGATTTTAGCTTTAATAATCTGAATGTTTCTGCAAGCTCAGCTCAAAACCCATTAGTCTGTACTAATTGTACAGCTAGTGCCAATGGTATGTTTTTTGGTGCTGTTGGTAGTGTAGCAACTAGCAATCTAACAGCACCAACAGCCGCAGGCGTTGTATATAGTATTAATGGTACAGTACAAGGTAGCCAAGCCACATCCATCGAAGCCAATGGTACAGCTAGTTTTGCTAACCCGACGCCAAACCCACAAAACAACCAAGGTGGTTAATAATCTCTGATGCTGCAATAGTCTAAGAGGCTGTTGATGTTTTAATGTCAACAGCCCCTAATTAAACGTGGCACATTTATCAAAAGCGCATTAAAATTATTCAAATAACTCTTTCAGGGACAGAGCCCTATGCGTCTTTTATCATTTGCTATATTGATTACTAGCCTTTCCATACAAACTACATGGGCAGATACCGTCTTAACTCAAGCTGAGACATTTTTAAATAATAAACAAATCGTTCAAGCCTATGATTTATTAGCACCTCTTGAAGATCAACGAGCAGGTGAGCCTGCTTATGATTATTTATATGGCATGGTGCTATTAGAGGCAGGTGAACCTAGTCGAGCCGCTTTTGCATTTGAACGTTGCTTAGGAGCAGAACCCAATAATGGCCCCTGTCGAGTGCAAATGGCACGCACTCATATTGCTTTGGGCGAAACCACAAGTAGCCGCAAAGAGTTAGAGACCGTCAAAGAGTATAACCCTCCCCCTCAAGTACAAAACTTAGTTGACCAATACTTAGGCATTACCAAACAAGTCGAAGATAATAAAAAGCGTCAAATTAATCACTTTGTAGAAATTGGTGCAGCCTATGATTCAAATATCAACAATGCTACCGAAAACTCTAAAATAGCTATTCCAAGCTTTAATAACTTTACTATTTTTTTGACTGTCCCCCATCGAGAAACCAGTAGCGTTCTTAAAACACAAATGGGTAGCAGTTTACAGTATCAATTTAATCCTGATCTGGTTGGTTTACTTGATGGCGCACTGAGTTACTACACCTTGTTTGATAATAATAACTTTGATTATTACACCCTTGATGCAAATGCTGGATTATTAAAAAATATTGGTAACTACTCTGTACAAGGTAAATTACAGTTACAAAAAATGGGCTTAGATGGTCAAGCTTATCGTGATGTGCTTGGTTTATTAACTCAAGTACAAAAGCCAATTGGTGAAACAGGACAAATCGCCGCTTTTGGCCAATACAATCAATCACGTTATGACACACAGTCTGCTCGTGATGCCAATCGTTTTACACTTGGACTAGCTTATTCCCAACAATTAGAGATGCGCTTTAGCCCAACTTTTTATACCAGCGTTTATACAGGCCAAGAAAATACTACTGACAGTCAATTTGATTATTTTAGTCACGGATTTAATGGTTTACGTTTAGGTGGAAGTATTAATTATCAAGATAACTTACGCTTCAACAGTCATTTAAGTTTTGAAAAACGTGGTTACGATCAAATAAATCAGTTTTTACCTTTTTCGACAAAACGCGAAGACAAAGAGATCAGTTATGAGCTCAGTGCAATTTGGGTAATTAATAACCAATATCGTCTACAACCTCGTTATAACTATACGCGTAATAATGCAAATTTAGCCTTAAATGACTATACACGCCACGTTGTCGGCGTAGATTTACACCTAGACTTTTAACAGGGAGCAAGCAAATCATGTTAAGTAAACAGTCACTGTTAACAAGTAAAGGCGTCTTAGCGGCTTTGATTGGTTGTTTAGTCTCAGGCCAAACCATCGCAGACGTTGCAGGTCGAGTCACTTTTGTCATTGGTGATGTCACTGCTATTAGTTCTAATGGCACAAAACGTGTGCTTGCCAAAGGTGAGTTATTAAATAGTGGTGAACGCTTAGAAACAGGCAAAGGCCGTTTACAAATTCGTTTTACAGACGGTAGTTTATTGTCGTTGCAACCTAATACCGTATTTGGCCTAGATAATTACACGTATGCTCGTAATAAACCTCAAGATGGTAATTTAGTTTTTAATTTTGTCCGTGGTGGAATGCGAACCATTAGTGGCGCAATTGGCCGTGTTAATCGTGCTAATTACACCGTCAAAACACCTGCAGGCACTATCGGTATTCGTGGTACTGCTTATACAGCAACACAAGACCCTAATGGCCGCTTATTGGTCACTGTTAATAAAGGGATTGTTAATATTGCTAACGATTTTGGTAGTCGCAATATTCCAACAGGTCAAACCTTTCAAATGGAATCGACAAAAGCCCCAGAGCCAGCTCCTGCAGGGATTATGGCTGAAGTATTAGCTAATCAACCTCAACCGCGAGAAGATCAAAATAAGCCTGAAGATACACCTCGCGAACCACTCCCTCCTCAAGAGCTCAATTTGGGACTCAATAATTTGAGCTTAAATACGGACTTTGTGGCTGGAGAACAAAGTCAAAATAATGGTCAGCCTATTTTTCAAGTACAGCCTTTTTATATACAAAGTGTCAATGGGATTGCTCGCACCAGTCATTTTGCCAGTTTACTCAAAGGGACTAGCGGTAGTTATGTCCACGAAAATATTTTGGGTGCTTTTGATAGCCTGTCAGCAGATGGAATACAAGTAGGTCGTTTAGTTGGCTTAGTTAACACTGCTTTAGCCAATAATGGCCTTGCAAATAATAGTTTATTACTCGATATTCGTCATCCTGAAACACCATTACAAGTCATTAGTCATAAACAAGTTGGTAGTTTATCATTAGGTGAATGGACAAATGGCAGCATGGCTTTTGTTGATAACCTTATTTATGACAAGGCTGCAAACTTTAGCGCACAAAGCTTTATTCCGTATATCATTGGCACAGCCAGTCGTATAGATTTAGGCAATAACCAAAAAGTCACCTATCGTCTTGCTGACCCAAGCCATGCCACACCTGTTCGTGGTGGCCAAAATATAGGTCAATTAACTAAATTAAATTTAACTTTAGACCTCAATGTTCAACCACTTGCTAGTTTAGATATGGCATTAAGTGTTGATGGTGTTAATTATAGCGTTAATGCAAACGATCGCTTTTTAACACTATCCGACCAATTTAATATGGGTAGTTTTAGTCTTAATGGTTTAAATGATGATTTATTTGCTGTAGCAAGTAATGATAGTTGTAACAATCAAAACTGCCCTGTTAACTTTTATGCCTTCTTTTCTGGGAATGATGCGGGGGCTTTATATGAAGTAATGCGTAAAAACCTCAGTAGTTTATCAGGTGCGGCTATTTTAACAGGTGGTACTCCTACCACTATTGATAATATTATTCCTGTCACACAACGCTTAACAACCAGCTTAAATAATAACTACTCCTTGTTGTTAAGCAACAATGCAGGTATTAACAATAGTCCCAATCCATTCCATGGGCTAAGTGCTGTTTTTAACAGCCAAACAGGTGGTTTACAATTAGCTTATGATGCCGCTAATGACCGTATCAATAGTTTTGGCTCAACACCCGTTAATCAAAATAATACCGTCGTTTCAGCTGCAACATTAAGCCAAATACAGCATTTAGACAAAAGTTTAACATGGGGCGTATGGAGTAATGGCGGGATTGACCTCAATAATGATAGCCAAGACTTTATTTTATCTGGTAAACAACAAGTTCATTATATTCTTGGTATCCCCAGTAATATCCCCACAGCATTGACAAGCCAACGGGTGATTTATAGCTTTGTGGGTGGAACAACCCCCAGTTTAGAAACAGCCAACACCAACGCAACGCTCAATGGCCAGCTTGCTAACAGTAGCTATTTAGATTTTGATTTTGGTGCGAACACTGTGGGTTTAAATCTTGATATTAACTTAACAGGTACAACCAACAGTTTATTAAATGCAACAGGTAAAACTACGTTAGTGGTTAATAATAATATTGGAAGTTATAACTTTGATAACCTAAGCATCAAACTTGCTAATGGCAATAGTTGTAATAGTTTAGGATGCACAGGCACAGCGTCTGGTTTCTTAGCAGGACAAGAAGGTCAATTAGCTGCATTAAATTATACGATATCTGGCGTAAATAGCATTGTTAATGACGGTTTCTTTATTAAAGCTCAAGGCGTCGCTGCATTTGCCCAAAACAGCTCTGCGCCATTACCTGATAGCGTATTAGCCAACAGCAACCAAGGCATTTACCATGCCTTATTTAGCACTCAAATTAACAATAATCCTGAAGTTAGCACTACGTTAACTAGCTTAAGCAATGCTTCTGGATTATTTGATAATTTAACAGGTGCTTTAAAAACCACTGACAGCCAAACCAACAACTCAACAGTGAGTTACGCGCTGCCAACCACAGTTAATTCGAATATGGTTTCAGAAGTCACTCATTACAAAAAGACTTTGTCATGGGGACGCTGGATTAATAGTGATATCAAACTCAGTAATAGCCCGTTAAATCTAGGGGCAAATGATACTGTTCACTATTTAATTGGTATTCCCACCGCCCAGCTCCCCACTTCTGGCGTAGTGAGCTATTTACACGCAGGAAGCACAACTCCAACAGGCACAATTGTCACCCCAACAACGGTTGGCTCTCCTGCTAATACCATTAGCCCTCTGACAGGTTTCTCGGTCAACAATAATAGTAAAATTACTGTTGATTTTGCGAGCAAAGCCAATAATGCTATTAAATTAGATATGAACTTTAATGGTGGCAATCAAGGCAATGTTAATTTTCAAGGAGAAAGTGCGTTAAGAACACAATTTACTCTTACTAATCTTATTGTAAATCAACAAAATTGCCAAACTTGTGCAGCAACAGGCTTTTTTGCAGGGCAAGACGCTAGCATGATTGGGGTAAATTATGATGTCAAAGCACAATTAGGAAACAGTACTGCCAATATGACAGGTGTTGCTGCTTTTGAAAAATAAAATAGGGGCTCAAGCCCCTATTTTGTTAGCAGTGGACGAAGTTTAAACCACAGGTACAGTTAATTGAATACTTGCACGATCACTTAATCGTTGCATAAATACGTCTAAATTAGGGTATTGTTTGCGCCATGTAATCTGAGGAAAACGCAAATCTAAATATCCTAAACAACATACTGCACTAATATCTGCAAGACTAAAATCATTGGCAACAAAATAATGATTATCTGCCAACACTTCTGACATAGCCTTTAAGCCCAAATCTATTTTTTGTTGTTGGCGACTCATCCATTCTGTGCTTTGTAATTCAATCGGTCGTTTACGCTCAATAAAAATAGCTGCGGCTGCATCTGCAATACCATCCGCTAAAGCCTCTTGACGTTTAACACGAATAAAAGCCTCTGCTGCTTCTGGAATGAGTGCAGGACTAGGCACCAAACGTTCTAGATAATCAACTATCACTCGCGAATCAAATAAAGTATGTTGTTCTTCATTAATAATCAAAACAGGCACTTTTCCCAAAGGATTGACAGTATGCACTTGCGTGTTTTCATCCCACGGAATATCTACCACTAACTCATAAGGAATGTTTTTTTCAGCTAAAAAAATACGCACTTTACGCACAAATGGACTCGTCAAAGACGCAATTAATTTCATCATGATTGTTTATCCCTAAAAAAATATACCTCATGTATATTTAACAAAGGCAGAAAGTATAAGTGTGAACTGTATAACAAATATTAGCAGAAAGTGTGACGAGGTTCATGTGTTTATGCGACAAAAGGCTGCTTTAAAACGACAAAAATAGCCCCTAATTTAGGAGCTATTAGGGTCTGTTGACGTTTTGATTGTGGTTGCGAAAGAGACTATTTTTTAGAGGATACGAGGCATGAATCGTGTAGTTTGGTTATTCCAAATAAGCGATGAGTAACGAAGTAGCCTCAAAAAATAGCTCTTTCCCTGTGGGTTGCGTTAAAAATTGACTCATACTACGTTACAAAACTTGCCAATAGAATAACTATTAGCTGCGTTTTGTGCCTTGTCTGAGTCAATTTTTATCAGCAACGCGGCTCACACGCAAAACGTCAACAGACCCTAGGCATATTCAAAATTTGTGATTGCAAACACACTAAATGATGATGACTGAATAAAGCAGCAATAATATTGTGATGTACTATACTCTTTAAAAATACTAAAGAAAAAACAATAGGTACATCATGGCTAATATTTTAATTGTAGACGATTCACCAACTTATTTAGAAGCTCTGAGCGGAATCCTACATAAACATGGACATCATTGTACAACAGAGCAAACAGGTGAGGCAGGCATTGAAACTGCATTAAAACTAAAACCTGACCTCATTTTAATGGATGTGATTATGCCCAAAATGAGTGGCTTTCAAGCAACTCGACAACTGGCAAAAAATCCCGAAACAGCTCACATTCCTATAGTCATTATTAGCACCAAAGGACAAGAAACGGATAAACTATGGGGCTTACGACAGGGAGCAAAAGACTATTTAGTGAAAGAAGTTTCAGAGCAGGATCTAATTAGTTGTATTAATAAGATATTATCTTGATGACTAGATAAGAAAGGAAGTTTTGATTAAACTATCATATTTTGCAAGAATGGTGGGTTGGGCGGGATTCGAACCCACGACCAATTGGTTAAAAGCCAACTGCTCTACCGACTGAGCTACCAACCCATCTTGCTATCTTTTTTGTTTTCAGCGTTAGCGTCGCTGAGGCCGCATATATTACTAGAATTTATTTTGAATGCAATAGCTGAATGTAAAAAAAAGCGTTAAGTGCTTATAAAATAAGCGTAAAGATGTTTTTGGTTTATTTTTAAAACAAAAAGGGCTGGAAAATCCAGCCCTTTTAGAAAACTTATTAATTAGAAGCGATAAGCGCCTTTATTGATGTTTTCCCAAATTTCGGCAGTTAATGGCTGATAGCTAGTTGTACCAGGCAACCAAACGAATAATGGTTCACCATGTGTTGCATTAATATCAAAGCCATCTTTTTTCAGATTGTTCTTTTGATATTTAAACGTGCCTGTGGTTTCCATTTGTTGTTGTTGGCGCAAAAATACAGGAATCGCATAAACAGGCATTTCTTTGCGTAAATGCTCTAGTAAATGTGCATAGTCGATTTCCATACCTTCGTGTGGTGTAATCGCTGCCATACCTGCACGGCCATTAGTATTGGGAATTTCTACCCCATAAACTACGGCTTCTGCTAAAGAAGGATAGCTACACATTAAGTTTTCAACTTCAGTGGTTGAAACGTTTTCGCCTTTCCAACGGAAAGTATCGCCTAAACGGTCAACAAACTGAGCATGACGGAAACCAATATCACGCACTAAGTCACCCGTGTTGAAGTAACGATCGCCTGCTTCAAAGACATCTTTCAAAATACAAGATTCATTTTTAGCAGGGTCGGTATAACCATCAAATGGTGTACGGGCGGTAATTTTGCCAATTAATAAACCTGCTTCACCTTTATCCGCTTTAATCATAAAGCCGTTGGCATCACGCAC
>NZ_CALETI010000343.1 GCF_937920075.1 uncultured Agitococcus sp. | reverse complement strand
GCTTATCCAAAATTCGTCAACAGGACATTCAACTTAAAGCTAGTGGTGATGAGCATAAGCTAGAACCTGCCAATGAGTTAGGGACAGCTAAAGCCAAAGATAAAAAAGAAGATTTTTGGTCGGTGATTTTGGCTAAAGTAAACGAATTATTTATTACCGATAAGCTCACTGATAAAGACATGATTAATTATGTGCATACGGTGGCCGATAAAGTGGCAGAAGATAGCAAGGTGATGAAGCAAATCACCAATAACACCAGAGAGCAAGCCATGTTAGGCCATTTTAGCCAAGCAATTGATGATGCGATTATTGGTAGTAATGAAGCTCACCAAGAACAAATGATGCAGTTAATGACCGACCCTGCCAAAATGCGCCAATTTGCCAATGTCATTTATGATGTGTTGGTGCAAAAGGACTTAGGTGGGCGGTGATTAAAAAAGAGGTGGTTTTGCAACCACCTCAAAGAGTGAAAGATTTAAGCCGCTTCTGGCGTTGCTTCAATCAACGTTTGCTCGTTTTCTTCTTTAATACGCTTAGCTAATGGCGCATATTTTTGCATCAAAAAGCCTTGCTCATCAGGATCCATATTGATTTTGCTTAAATCACCGTTGTAGTGTTTAATCACACGCTCATCCATTAATTTGTACCACAAAGAAGGCACATAGGCAGGTAACAACATCGACGCATAACCACCGGGTAATTGTGGTGCTTTCTCAAAGTGACGTAAGGCTTGGAAGCTACGGCTTGGATGAGCATGATGGTCAGAATGACGTTGCAATTGATATAACACTAAATTAGTCACAATATGGTTGCTGTTCCAACTATGTGTGGGGGCAGTACGCTCATATTTGCCATTGGCTAACTTTTCGCGTTTTAAACCATAATGTTCTACATAATTAATGACTTCTAACAAGCTTGCACCATAAGCCGCTTGACCAACCATAAACGGAATAGAACGACGACCAAACAACAAAGTAGTGGCGGCAAATAAACCACCTGTCATTGCCCAACCTTGCAATAATTCGTTATCAAGCGACCAGAAACCTTTGCCTTTACGTGCTAAACGTTCTTTTTCAATTTCGATTGCCGATTTAAAACCACCAATCACGGTGCGTGGTAAAAACTTCCAAAAACTTTCACCCATACGGCTGCTGGCTGGGTCTTCGGGCGTGGCAACACGTTTATGATGACCAAAATTATGTTCAACAGCAAAATGAGTATAACCTGTTGGTGCTAAAGCAGCCATTGCCAATAAACGATCAGTTTTATCGTGTTTGTGGCCTAATTCATGGGCAGTGTTAATGGCAATACCATTCATTGCGCCAACCGATAAGGTTAAACCCACATAATCTAAAGCTGGGGTACTTTTGCGGCTAGCTAACCATGCACCCAAAAACGTCACGGCGTATTGAGCAGGAATAAAGGCTTTAACCACACGGCTATAATATTTATCGTTTTCTAAATCTTTAATCGCAGATTCGGGAGGATTAGTGCTATCTTCGCCAATCAAACGGTCTAAGGCAGGAATAACGCCATGTACCAACGCAGGGCCAACCCATGCTAAAGCACGTAATTTTTTGGGTGCAATCGCATAAGCAGACAAAGCAGCAATACCAATAACAGGTACAGCAGGGCTTAATAACCATAAATAACGTTTAGCATCTTTCCATTTGCCGTTGGTGCTTTGAGTGGCATTATCTAATAAATAGTCTGGTGTTTTTGCATTCATGTTTTTTACCCTTTGATAACAACACAACCAAGCGAATGCTTGCTATTGTGTAAAAATTTGTTGGACACTGTGTAGGCATATATTGCATCCTAAATAGCAAAGCAGCCAGTTGCCAACGTCCGCTAAACCTGCGTTAAACGCCGACATTGACTAATGTAACAGTCAATATGTTAAAATTGCTTTAAGTCGATAAATGATAAGAAAAATTAATCGTGTAGTCCCGATGGCAACGACAATATTAAAGAGAGAGACATGATGGATGCGTTAAGTCATCTATTAGATGACGTTCATTTTGGTGGTGCAGAGTATTTATATATCAATGCCTTACAAGGTTGGCAGTTTGGTTTGGCCAAACAAACTGTTTTTTATGTGGTATTAACAGGTGATGTCAAAGTTAACGTTGCAGGGCAAACCCATAAACTCAGCACAGGCAATATCGTATTTATGCCTTATGGTGCAGCCCATAGCTTTTTTGATGCAAATTTTGATGCCCCCAAAACACAGGGTTTTAATTTAGAACCCGAATTTAAAGGCGCGCGTTATGATCCTGTGGTGTTAGGTCATGGTCATCCGCAAGCCTTAATTTTAGGGGTACGTTGTTTATTAGATAGCGAAATGGCCAAACCGTTGTTGTCGTCTTTGCCTGATTATATTTTGATTGAAGATGGTTTAAATGGTGAAGGGCCAGCATGGTTAAAATTGGGTTTAGAGTTTTTAGCCTTAGAATCTGAACGTTTTCGGCCAGGTCGAGACACCTTAATTAATCGCCTCATTAGTATGTTTTTTATTGAGTGTGTGCGTGACTATGTAGAGCAATTACCTGTACAAAGTAATACATGGCTCAATGCGGTGCGAGACCCTTATTTAGCTCCCGTACTCAGTGCCATTCATGCTCAGCCTGCTCATCCGTGGACAGTGGTTGATTTAGCAAAATTGGCTTGTTTGTCGCGTTCAAGTTTTGCCGAGCGTTTTGCCAATATGATGGGGCAACCGCCATTAGCTTATTTAACCGAATACCGCTTACGTCAAGCAGCACGTTATTTAACCATTGGTGATATGAGTGTGAATCGGGTGAGTGAGCGAGTGGGCTATAGTTCTGAAACGGCCTTTAGCCAAGCTTTTAAACGTCAATATGGAGTTTCGCCTAGCCAATACAGAAAACAAGGCCGTGATTAGGCAGTTAAAATCAGGTAAAATTAAGCTTATTTTTTCATAATTGTTTAGATCGCCATGACTGTTGAAATTTTTACGCCCGATAATCCCCCTCAAGTTAAACCTGCACCTGTGGATGAGTCTTTGGTTGCTGACCGTAAGAGCCGTACAGAGTTTAATAAATTACAAAAACGTCTGCGTCGTTTAGTTGGCCAAGCCATTGCTGACTACAACATGATTGAAGACGGCGACAAAATTATGGTGTGTTTATCGGGTGGCAAAGATAGCTACACCATGTTAGATGTTTTATTGAGCTTGCAAATGAGCGCGCCGATAAAATTTGACATTGTGGCGGTTAACCTCGATCAAAAACAGCCAAACTTTCCCGAAGATGTGTTACCTAAATATTTAACAGAACGTGGTATTCCACATTTTATTTTAGAAAAAGACACCTATAGCATTGTTAAAGAATTAACGCCTGAAGGTAAAACCTATTGTGCCGTTTGTTCACGTTTGCGTCGTGGTAGCTTATATGGTTTTGCCCAAGAAATTGGCGCAACAAAGGTTGCATTGGGGCATCATCGTGATGACATTATGGCAACTTTATTCTTAAACTTGTTTCATGGTGGCAAATTAAAAGCCATGCCTCCTAAGCTATTATCTGATGATGGCAAAAATATCTTAATTCGACCATTAGCCTATTGCGAAGAAAAAGATATTATCGAATATGCACGTTATAAAGCATTCCCGATTATTCCCTGTAATTTGTGTGGCTCCCAAGAAAACTTACAACGGGCAAAAATTAATGACATGCTGCGTGAGTGGGACAAAAAACATACAGGCCGTTTAGAAAGTATTTTTAGAGCTATTCAAAATGTGGCTCCCTCACAATTAGCTGATCGTGAGTTATTTGATTTTGAAAATTTAAGAAGTACCAGCCAACCTGCTGCCAAACCACGTGATGATAGATTGTTGGACATGGTTAATTTGATGCTCTAAAGTTTTGTTGTACACTGTGACAGTCTGTTATGTTACAGTGACTTAAAAACTTGAAACAACAAGGAAAATTTTATGACTCAGCAAAATAAAAAGCTTAAGCAAAAGTTATTAAATAAAACCTTAACTGCTGCAAATAAAGCTTTGGAAGTTGCTGAGGATATTGTTGATATGGCTCAAGAAACTGCTAAGTCGGTGGTTGATACAGCCAGTGACACGGCACGTAGCACTTTACAATTTACTGCAAATGGTGCACAAGCGATTGCCCAACTTGCAGGTGGCGGTGCAAAGATGACCGCACAGCTTGCGTCTGATACGGCTAAAGCAGCTACACAGCTTGCTCAAGAAGCCGCTTTGCAAATGGCGCAAAACTATTTTAGCAAAACGACCTTAACCATCTCCTTACCTGAAAGCCAATTAAATAAACAGCTTCGGCAAATGACCGAGCAACATCCATACTTTGATGATATTAGTGTCAGTTGTGGCAGTGATCGTTTAACTTTGCATTTAGATGGTCATTATCAGCGTGTGTTATACACGGTGAGTTTGGATTTTGATGTCTTAGAGTGTAAGGTGTCGCACGATGAACAGTTTTTGTTGTTGCGTCATGTTGATACTCGTTTAGAAAGCCAAGTGCGGCAGGGACGATTATTAACCAATTTTGCCTTGCGTCATGCCTCACATGCAACGGCTTTTGCCTTAAAACGTTTGCCTTTAGTGGCTGATCCAATTAGTTTTTTAATGGAAAGAGTGGCAGGCATTAGTAACGAAGGCCCGCATTTGTGGCGCGTAGCCTTGCACAAAGATTTAATGATTGAATTATTACATAATCGTTCGTGGATCGTGGATAAGTTATTAGCTTTAGCCGATTCAACCTTAATTCCCGGTTTATCATTAATCATGGACAGCGAAGATATGTTGTCTAAATTAGTGAATCAATTTGAAATTCGCTCAATGCGAGTCTTGCCTAATCGTTTAGAGTTACTGGTGGGTATTAGCTCTTAAATACCCTAATCATTTTAGGCCA
>NZ_CALETI010000342.1 GCF_937920075.1 uncultured Agitococcus sp. | reverse complement strand
AAAGAGGAAAAAATCGTGTTAAATCCAATTAAGAAGACATTTCAATACGGTGCACAAACGGTGCAGCTTGAAACGGGTGCAATAGCAAGACAGGCAACAGCAGCAGTTATGGTACATATGGGAGATACTTCAGTACTTGTAACTGTAGTTGGCGCAAAGGAAGCACAAGGGGGTACGGACTTTTTACCACTTACGGTGCATTACCAAGAAAGAACGTACGCAGCTGGTCGTATTCCTGGTGGTTATTTCAAGCGTGAAGGCCGTGCTACTGAAAAAGAAACCTTAACCTCTCGTTTGATTGACCGTCCAATCCGTCCTTTGTTCCCAGAAGGCTTTTATAACGAAGTTCAAGTAACGGTAACCGTTGTTTCTACAGACAAAGAAAGTGATCCAGATATCGCTGCGATGTTGGGTACTTCTGCTGCGTTATCTATGGCTGGTATTCCTTTTAAAGGTCCAGTCGGTGCAGCACGTGTGGGTTACATCAATGGTGAATATGTCTTAAACCCAACCTACAAAGAATTAGCTAACTCTGATTTAGATTTAGTCGTTGCGGGCACTGATAAAGCGGTGTTGATGGTTGAATCTGAAGCTAAAGAATTAAGCGAAGATCAAATGTTGGGCGCAGTGCTTTTTGGTCATGAAGAAATGCAAACCGCGATTGAATCTATCAAAGCATTTGCTGCAGAAGTCAATTCGACACCTTTAGCATGGCAAGCACCTGTGGTGAATGTTGAATTAAAAAATGCATTAAAAGATGCGTTTGCAGCCAGCATTTCTGAAGCCTATACCATTGTTGAAAAACAAAGCCGTTATACTCGTTTAGATGAAATCAAACAGCAAGCTTTAGCGCAATTTGCGGCTGAAGAAAATCCTCAGTTTGTTGCTGATGATGTATTAACAGCATTTGAAGACTTAAAATATCGCACCGTTCGTGACAATATTTTAAGTGGTAAGCCACGTATTGATGGTCGTAATTTAGAAACTGTACGTGCTTTAGATGTCCAAGTAGGCGTTTTAGGCCGTGTACACGGTTCTGCTTTGTTTACGCGTGGTGAAACTCAAGCTCTAGTAACCGCCACGTTAGGTGGTACACGTGATGCAATGATTATTGATAGTTTAGAAGGTTCTTTAACTGAAAACTTCATGTTGCATTACAACTTCCCAGCTTACTCAGTTGGTGAAACTGGTCGTGAATCTGGGCCAAAACGTCGTGAAATTGGTCATGGTCGTTTAGCGCGTCGTGGTGTACAACCCATGTTGCCATCCCCAGAAAAATTCCCTTATGCTGTGCGTGTTGTTTCTGACATTACCGAATCCAATGGTTCTTCTTCTATGGCTTCGGTTTGTGGTGCTTCTTTAGCATTAATGGATGCAGGTGTGCCATTAAAAGCGCCTGTTGCTGGTATTGCGATGGGCTTAGTTAAAGAAGGCGATCGTTTTGCTGTGCTTTCAGATATTTTAGGTGATGAAGATCATTTAGGTGATATGGACTTTAAAGTAGCAGGTAGTGCCAATGGTATTACTGCTTTACAAATGGATATTAAAATTGAAGGCATCACCGAAGAAATTATGGAAGTTGCTTTAAACCAAGCACGTGGTGGTCGTTTGCATATTTTAAATGCTATGAATCAAGTGATTGCTAATGCTCGTCCAGAAGTGAGCATTCATGCACCAACTTATACAACTTTACAAATCAATCCAGAAAAAATTCGTGATGTGATTGGTAAAGGTGGCGCAACGATTCGTGCAATCTGTGAAGAAACTAAAGCCACGATTGATATTGAAGACAACGGCTTTGTGCGTATTTATGGCGAAACTAAAGGTGCAACACAAGCAGCTTTAGCCAAAGTACAAGCGATTACTGCTGAAGTAGAAGTCGGTGCTATCTATGATGGCTTAGTTTCTAAGGTTGTAGAATTTGGTGCATTTGTGACCATTATGCCTGGAACAGATGGTTTGGTGCATATTTCCCAAATTACCAACGAACGTGTTGCGAATGTCGGTGATTACTTAAAAGAAGGCCAAACTGTTAAAGTTCGTGTCATGGATGTTGACCAACGGGGTCGTATTAAGTTATCTATGAAGGATGTAAGTAACGCTTAAAAAGAGAGGAGGGATAATCTGTCAAGATTGTCCCTCGTATCTGATTACAACGAAAGAGCGTTTAAGTAGAGCGATACGTTCTATAAAAATTTAACAATCATTGCGACCTTTAAAAATAAGACATTATCATGGCTTAAGTATAAGAACATTCAATAATGATTGATGTTTTTTGAGGTTAAGTGATATTTAAAGTAATTGTTTGACAAATAAACAATTCAAATAATAACCATGCTAGGATTTATGATATTAATCTTGGCGTGATTTTTGCGCTAATCATCAAGAAAAAAATGATGATCGCGTGTATAACTTAAAAAAACAAATCTAGGAGATAAGGCATGAAATTATCACACTACCTGCGTTTAGGTGTGGTTTGTTCTGTAATTGGTGTACAGACATTAATATCAGGGTGCTCACAAGTTGTTAAGGGCGGTGCTCATATCGCTTTGTCTTTTAGTGAAAGTTATATTGTTCCACCAATTTTGCAGTTAAATGATGCACCAATGGCTTGTGCTTCAGGTGAATCATTAACACCGTTAATTTTAGCGACACAAGGCATGGGTGCTGACCCAGCTAAGCTAGCTGTATTTATGTATGTATCTGCAGGGTTATGTGCTGAAGATCGTGCTTTAGAAAATGAATTACGTTATTTACGTGCTTCTCGTGCCAATATGATTGAAGAAGCACAAGATGCGCGTATTAACCAAAAGCGTTGGGCTGCATTAGCCGCACGTCGCCAACAAGAAGCCTATAATCGTTTTGTTGAGCGTTTTGAAAAAGAATTTCGTTTTAAAATCGGTGCTTCTTGTCCAACTTTAAAAGAAGACTTTGACAAGTTGGTTTATTTGGTTGGTCTAGCCTCTGGTATGCAAGCTATTGTTAACGATATTGCAGCTCAAGGTGTGGTGGGTGTACCAAAAGACATCGCAGCGATTGTTGAACGTGGTATGGCTTGTTTAGACAATGCTGAATACTGGGGCGTACCAATGGCAACACGTGCTGCTGTTTGGTCATTATTGCCTGGTGCTAGCGAAGGTAAACCAGACCCATTTACCGTCATGAAAGACTCTACTCGTGTTGGTGAACGTAAAGGGGTACGTTTGGCTCATGCTATTTATGCTTTATCAGCTCAAGCTAAAGGTGATGAAGCTTTATTGCGCGATGCGTTAAAAACTTATGGTGCAGCTAACAATATGGCGGTTAACCCACAATATCGCTTATTAGATGCTTTGGGCGGCATGATGGTGCAAACTATTTCTGACCGTTATTGGACAGAAAAAACGGGTACGCGTACACCAGAAGATGGTTATACCAAGTTTTGGGATGATAAGCCCTCTGCTGAAGGTACAGGTGTATCGATTGACGATTTATTATAAAGGGTAAATATTATTTATCTGAGGACTTACGCACTAATTACAGTGAGAGGCGTAAGTCTTAATTTATTTTTGATTTGAGCTCAGTGCAGGTTTTATGGCAATACACATTAAGTCTGTCCTTTACATTGTAATGGGGCTGTTAAGCACTTGTTTGGTTTGGGCAAGTGAAACAGAACAAACAAATACGTCTATGGTTGACCGTACTATATGCGTGTGGGATTTGATGGGTGCAAATGGTGATAATTTTTCATTAATGAAAGATTATCGTATTGCTGCGCGTGAGTGGGGCGTAAATATTAAGCTCAAAGCATATAGCGATGAAAAAATTGCTACTGAAGATTTTCGAGTAGGGCAGTGTGATGCTGCGGTAATTACAGGTTTACGAGCTAAACCGTTTAATACCTTTGCGGGTAGTTTGGAGTCGATTGGCTCAATTCCTTCATATAAACACTTAAAAGTTGTGGTGGCTGCGATTAGTAGTCCAAAAGCAGCCAACTTAATGAAACAAGGTGACTATGAAGTGGGTGGCGTGATGCCATTGGGATCCGCTTATTTATTTTTGCGTGATCGCTCAATTGATGAAGTGGGTAAGTTGGCAGGCAAAAAGATTGCAGTGTTTGATTATGATAAATCGCAATCTCAATTAGTGCATGGTGTGGGTGCGCAAGCGATTCCTTCGGATATTAGTAATTTTGCAGCTAAGTTTAATAATGGTGTGGTTGATGTGATTGCCGCACCTGCAACAGCCTATCGTCCTTTAGAACTGTATCGTGGTTTAGGTCAAAATGGTGGTATTCCTGATTTTTTAGTTGCCCAAGTATTTTTACAAGTAGTGCTGCGTCACGAACGCTTTCCAGAAGGTTTTGGGCAAAAATCGCGTAGTTATTTATCAAGTCAATTTGATCGTGTGTTAGCGATTGTGCAACGTTATGAAAAAGATATAGACCCTAAATATTGGATGCATATTCCTGACGAAGATCGACCACGTTATGTGGCGTTAATGCGTCAAGCACGAATTGATTTAACCAATAACGGCACTTATGACAAACGAATGATGTCTTTATTAAAAAAAGTACGCTGTCAAGTTGAACCCACTAATTCTGAATGTAGTGACAATTTAGAATAATTTATTTAAGTTTTTATGAGTGTTGCTGTGCAGCATTCATGATGGGGAAGCATTATTTAGTCATAAATAATGTTCGTTGTAGTCGACAAGTAAGAGGAGTTTAGGCTGGCTCAGGGGTGTTACTTTGCAGTCTAAATTCTTAAGAAGCAGGAAAACATGAACCAGAAACCTGTATTTATGAACCGTTCCTTATCGGAATGGTTATCGAGTCTGCCTGTCTTTCTCTTGCTCATCTTAACATTAGTCATTGGTACGGGTGAAATGATTCACGGCCAATTGTTAAGAATGGGTGAAAAACTCTTTGGTGACCCCAGTACAGGGGTTCAGTATTTCATGCTGCGTGCTGACCCAACCAAACCAGATTGTGATCCTAATCCTGATATCGAAGCCGAAGTGCAAAAAAAAGTTGCAGGTGGTGGCGCAGATGATGAGTTTGGTGGTTTGTTTGCCGATGAAGTGGTAGACCCAGAAGCCGTACGTCAATCTTTAACCACTGCTCGTGATGAGTGCGTGGAAAAATTCAAAACCTATGAAAGTTTAGTCAAGCACGTCACGCCTGAATTAAAAGCCTATCGCACCTTTGAAACCGCCTTTTTTGGTTTGTTCCATTTTGGTACCGAAAATCGTTCAGTTATCTTGATTTTAATGGTAGCAATTGCTGCAACAACAACGACATTGGGTTTGCACCATATTGCCTTACGCCCACCTGTCACAAAAACAGACTTTAAGATTTATTCGATAGCAATGGTGGCAGCTAATGTGTTGTTGCTTGCATCGAGTATTTCTTATTGGCAATTACAAACAGCATCAGGTATCCCAATTGAACATCCGATTATTAATTATTTGTGGATGGGATTGTTTACCGTCTTAATTGGCATCAGTGCCAAGCAGTTAATTAAGCCGCCAGCAGATGCACCAGAAGGCGGTAGCATTGGTATGGCTTTATTATCTGTGCCTTTGTATGCCTTTATGGCACTTAATGCTGGTTTAAGCTTCTTGTTTGCTGGTCACTATTCTGGATTGGCAATTTATTTAGGCCAAATGATGGAGTTGTCAGGTGTATTCTTAAACTTGGCACTGTATATTTGGGTAGGTATGTTGCTCAAGCAAACACGTGTCGTTGACTTATTCTTGAACATCGTTCGTCCTTGGAAGTTCTCGCCAGAAGTTTTAACTTACATCATTCTTTTAGCGGCTGCGATTCCAACCGCTTATACAGGCGCTTCAGGTATTTTTGTTATTGCTGCGGGTGCGGTGATTTACAAAGAAGTGTATGCCTCTGGCGCACGTCGTCAATATGCTTTAGCAGCAACGGCGATGTCTGGCTCTTTAGGTGTGGTATTAAG
>NZ_CALETI010000341.1 GCF_937920075.1 uncultured Agitococcus sp. | reverse complement strand
TAATTGTTGTTGAGCAGGCAAAAGAGATTACAGCACTAAAAAACGACTTAGACAGACTGCACAGAGAGCGTGATAATTTTCAACAGCAGTGCAGCGCAATGGCAGAAGAAAATCTAAGGCTAATGCAGCAAATTGAAAACATTAAAACACTTTTAGATTTTGGCTCAATTGGTGAACGTGGCGATGCTTGTATGGCGATTGATGGGGGTAATTTGTAATGAAACCGAAATACGGTGAGAAATACTGTCCAATTTGTGCGCGTGTGATTGTTGCTGAAAACATAGAGGAAGTCGAAAGCGGTGAGCATGATGGTTATTTGTTTGTGCATGACGATATTGTGCATGATGACGATGATATAGATGCTTTAGCAAATGGGGTGCAATGATGAAACCATCACATTTAGAACGCATTGACAAATTAGCTGATGTTTTTATGTTGGCAAGCCTAGTGCAATTCAAATACGTTCAAACGATTAGCGAGCCAAACGATATTAATTTTATTGTCGGCTTAGCTGGTGGTTATGAAGTTTTTGGCGCACCACAGGACTATGACAATTTTATGGATAAATACATCACTTGGCTGGAGATGCGAAATTGAAACACTTAGAATCAGCACATCAACAGCAAGTCATAGAGTGGGCTAGAATGGCGAGCAGGTCAGCTAAATACCCAATGCTTGAGCTGCTGCATTGCTCACTAAACGGCGTAAAACTCACCAAAACACAGGCTGTTATTGCTAAGTCTCAAGGGATGTTGTCGGGTGTCCCTGATTTGTTTTTTGCCAGTGACTCGTGGAAAATATCAAGGTTTATATATCGAGATGAAACACGGCAGTAACACGCTAACAGAGAATCAAGAACGATTTTTACAAAACGCGGCAAATGTTGGCTTTGCTGTCTCTGTTTGTTATTCTGCACAAGAAGCAATTAAACGCATTGAAGATTATTACAAAGACTGATTAGAGGTGTTTATGTCTGATTTAGCAATCTATCGTAATGAGCAACATGCAATCATTAGAGCAATAGTTTTGATTCCTGATTATTCGTCACAATACTGGCAACAACAATATAAAAGCGGTTATGTGGAAGAATTGACAAAAAAACACAGTGATTTAGAGCGTTTATCAAAAAAGGACAGGTTGACTCAGGACTCATTGTGTTACTCAAGAATACATCGTAATTTGGCGCGTGGTGGGTTTCATGCGATGGTAGCAAAATACGCAATCAATGAAGATGAGCGCGTTAATTCTGTTAATGAGTTGGTTGAACTAATTGATTGTAAAGGTGTGGATAAAAATTTTAAGCGTTTGATAATTTGCACTTGGATTAGCAAGGATTCAAAAAGGGGATTTATGGAGCGCATTGTTGATATGTGCGATAAATCGAGAAGAAGCGTGTTTTATAAAAAGAAAATTATTATTGAGCAACTGGAGGAGTTTGAAAAGTCTGTGCTTAGTGATTCGGGTTCATTGTTAAGTAGTTATTTGCAAAAAGCCTCATAACGAGGCTAGTAATTGCGTCCATTTTTTTAAAGGCATATCGCGGTGGCTGTCAGTATCTAAAGTCATGAGCCATCTACGAATACTTACCTCTGTTGTGCCGATAATTGCAGCAGCTTGTTTTTGTGTCCATCCCTTAGACTCAATCAAGAATCTAAGGTTTAATGGTGTGTAGCCAGTTTCGGGAAAGTTTGACATAATAGTACCGCTAAGTGATGTTGACTGGCACATAGCCAGCTTAAAAAGCCCCGACTGCATATCGGGGCTTTTTCTTTATTGGTTGGCTTGTTCAGCTAAGTCAATAATTTGTTGTTTTGTTATGCCGTCACCGTTGGCTAAAATTTTTACTATTGGGTGAATACCATCCTCATTTAGCTCCAATTCCATTGCCAAAGCATAGTTATTTTCCAGTTCATCAACATCATTATGTGAGCGTAGATAGTTTTTGATTGCTTCAAGATCGCACTCATTAAAGTTTTGATAAGTGTCATCCCCATCTAAACCATAGTCTAAAACACCATTATTTTTGAATTGGAAATTTACAGAGCGGCTAGTATTTTTATCGGTAACAACATAGCCTACAACGTACTCGTTGTATTCATACGATAAATCAAGATTTACAGGCTCAAACCAGTCTTGACTATCTGCATAAAATTTAATAATTGATTGATTGCCAACATCGCAATCATGTGTCCATGCTTTTGCGTGGAAGTTTTTTCCTACATCTTCGCCAATAACGCGAGAGATTAACTTTTCTTCTGGAAGCCAAAAAGAAGGCTCAACTTTATTTAATACTTCGGTATCAACAGACAAAATAACTAATTTTTCATCTTGATGGATGATTTCAGCACCATAATTAAAATTTACAGCGTTAAAACCGTTTTTGTTTGAAGTTAAGATAGTAGCCATGATATTTGTCTCGCTAAGTAATGTTTGATTTATTAAGTAATGTTTGATTTATCAGGAGAGTTTCTGCATATCTCGTCTTGATGAATTCAGTATAGTTCATTTTTGGCACTATGTAAAGAGGTTTATTCAATTGTTTTTAATTATTTTAGAATTGATAGTGTTTGACATATTTGCACTATTGCACTATTGTTTAGCTAATCTGGTCGTTTTATTGATTAAGCAAAGGTCGCCCCAAAAGCGGCCTTTTTTTATGCCTAAAATTTGAGGTTGATATGTCTAAACCATTGTGGCTGTTAGAAGCTCAGAGACATATCGGCGTTAAAGAGATTAAAG
>NZ_CALETI010000340.1 GCF_937920075.1 uncultured Agitococcus sp. | reverse complement strand
TGGGCAATATTGACTCTCCATTAAAAAATGCTGAGGATGATATTGATGTATTTAACGATATGGCTCGTTTAGATATGGGTAAATTTATTTATGGCCAAAATCGTTTAGAAAATTCGATTAACTATGTATCACCTAAGTTTTTAGATGTGTTTGGGGTAAACTTGACTTTACAGCCAGGCGAGAAGAATGCAGATGATCAGAAATCTCTTTGCTTAGTTCCTGCAACACCAAAAAAAGCAGCATATAATCCTTGTGAAAATCATATTGCTGATGCCATCTCTACTGCACTAAGTTATGAAGATGATAACTTGTATTTATCCTTTGCAATGGATAAAGAAGTGATGAATATGGATGCAATGCGTTTTAATGCCCGTTACAAAATGGGTGATGCGACCATTAGTGCCATGTATCAAATGGCTGAGCCAAGTAACTTAGGGGCTGGTCAAACTGACGAAGAAACGGCGATGGTGTTTAGTGGCTCTTATAAAATGGATGCAGTAACAGTTCGTGGTGAGGTGTTGGTTGCAAACCATGATATGGGTGGTGGTACAGAAGATGATACAACATTGATTGGTGTAGGTGTTGATTATAACTTTACTCAAGCAACGAAAGCATTTGCTAATTTGGCAAGCAGTAATATGGAAAGTACTCCTGCTGCTGGTGCTAAATCTACTGATTCAGACGCAACATATATCGGTTTTGGTATGGAAACACGTTTCTAATTACTAAAAGCTTTATTTGATTATAACGCCCCAATTGGGGCGTTATTTATTTTGTAATGTTAACCTAATTTGTTTTTAGAATTGTTATGAGCCAAAAAAATCCTTGTTTAACATGTGGAGCATGTTGTGGAAATTTTAGAGTATCATTTTATTGGGCAGAAACCACTTTAGGGCAAGAAAATGGCGTTCCGATTGAATTAACAGAAAATATTAATAATTTTTATAGTTGTATGAAGGGAACAAATCAAACTAATCCGCGTTGTATTGCACTGATAGGAACTATTGGTGAGACTGTTTCTTGTGCAATTTATCCTCAACGCTCAAGCACTTGCCGAGAGTTTAATATTATTGATGAGCAGGGCAATATTGATGATCGTTGTACTAAAGCTCGTGCTAAATATGGGTTATTGCCTATTGTGAATTTGGAGTGACTTACGTTATTGCAACGTAAGTCATCATACACGGTTAAATCTCGCCAGCAGGCATTGCCGTAGTATTAAAACCACCATCAACATATAAAATTTCACCACTAATGCCAGAGGCTAATGAAGAGCATAAAAATGCAGCAGCATTGCCTACTTCTTCAATAGTGACATTACGGCGTAAAGGTGTAGCAGCTTCATTATAAGCAAGCATTTTTCTAAAGTTTTTAATGCCACTAGCGGCTAAGGTGCGAATAGGGCCTGCAGAGATGCCATTCACGCGCACACCCAAAGGGCCTAAGCTGGAAGCTAAATAACGCACATTGGCTTCTAAAGAGGCTTTGGCTAAACCCATGACGTTATAATTGGGCAAAACACGCTCTGAGCCTTGATAGGTTAAAGTAATCACATTACCTTGTGCTTTTACCAGTAATGGCTTTGCTGCCTTTGTCAGTGCCGTTAAGCTATAGCTGCTAATATCATGTGCCATTCTAAAGCCCTCACGGGTGGTGACATCGGTAAAATCACCTTCTAATTGATCGGCAGGGGCATAAGCAACCGAATGCACCAAACTATCTAAGCTATCCCATTGTTGACCAAGATTGATAAATAACTGATTAATTTCGTTGTCATTACTCACATCACAAGGAAATACTAAATTAGAGCCAAAATTAGCAGCAAATTCTTCAACGCGTGCTTTTAGTTTTTCATTTTGATAGGTAAAGGCTAATTGTGCGCCTTCACGATGCATGGCTGCGGCAATACCATAAGCAATAGATAATTTACTAGCGACACCAACAATTAACACGCGTTTACCGTTCATAAAACCCATAATTGGCTCCAATTTATTTGCGAGTGGCAAGATGCTGTTTTTTGATAAAAGAGCCTGTTGCCAAAAAAGCACTGACTTGATTAATTACGTTGCGCGAGTTTGCCATAAAAGTATGACCGTTCTCTACCTCTATAAAATCTTTCATTTCGGTCAGTTTGGTACTTTCGACAGAAACTTTACCATCATTTGCACCACTAAATAACGCTGCAAACCACGGATCAGAGCTAGAGTTACCTGCAATAATGCCCACTTCAAAGGGCAATGGTCGTAATTGATGAACTAAGCTGTGACGGTCTGTGCCTAATTGTTGTCCTGCTGGCCCTGTCATCCATTTAAACCACCAACTATTTTTAAATTTATCAACAACCTCGCTGCCACGATTGGGTGCACCTAACATCACCACACGTTTAACTAAAGGATGAGTAGGGTGTTGATGAAAATAAGCTCTCACCAAAATGCCACCTAGAGAATGCGTGACAAAATGAATAGCCGTTGGTTGGAGTTTTTCACAACGTTGAAGTGTTTCACCAACAATTTGTGCAAGTTCAGGAATAGATTTTTCTCGAGATAAATAATTTTGATTAATCACTAAATATTTTTGTTTTTCTAAGGTGTTTGCCATTAGTCGCATTGACCACGTAGAGCGACCTAAACCATGAAGTAATACCACACATTCTTGAGCATAAGCCATAGACTGCAATACCAAAAACAATAATGCAATAATCAGTTTCATCCTTTAAATCCTTGATGCCATATCAAAAAAACAGTTCCTTATTTTAACGTAATTAGCTGCATTTAAGCACTATTGGCAAAAGCTGCTTGCAATAATTGTTGCGTATAACTTTGTTGAGGATGATTAAATAATTGCTCAGTATCATTCGTTTCAATCATCACGCCATGCCGCATTACTAACACACGGTGGCTGACCGCTTTGACTACTTTTAGGTCATGGCTAATAAAAATACAGGCAAAGCCATAATCGCTTTGTAGGCGACGTAATAACAAGACGATTTGTTTTTGTACGGTTCTATCCAGTGCTGAGGTGGGTTCATCCAAAATTAATAACTTTGGTTTTAGCACCAGCGCACGCGCAATGGCTATGCGTTGACGTTGACCGCCCGAAAACTCATGGGGATAACGATGACGTGAGTTGGGATCAAGCTCAACGGCAGTTAATGCTTCAATCACCCGTTGCTCTTGTTCCTCTTTGGCCAAACCAAGTAATTCTAAGCCTTCACTGATAATCTGACCCACACTTAAACGAGGGCTTAAGCTGCCATAAGGGTCTTGAAAAACAATTTGTAAATCTTTGCGTAGCGGACGAAGTTGTTTTTGTGACAAAGTCACAATGTCTTGACCTGCAAATATAATCGTCCCTTCGGTAATAGGGCTGAGTCGGGTAATGGCAAAGGCAAGGGTAGATTTGCCAGAGCCACTTTCACCGACCACACCCAAGGTTTCGCCTGCTTTGAGATGTAAATCAATACCATCCACCGCTTTAATATGACCAACCACCCGTTGCCAAAAACCTTGTTTAATGGGAAACCATAAACGTAGTTGGTCAATTTTGAGTATAGTGGTAGCGTGTTCGGCGACAGGAGTAGGTTGACCATCAGGTTCAGCGGCTAAGAGCATTTGGGTGTAGGGATGTTCAGGTTCAGCAAATAACTGCTGTGTGGGTTTAATTTCGACCATTAAACCGTGCTGCATGACCGCAACACGTTGAGCAAAACGACGAACTAAACTTAAATCATGGGAAATTAACAGCACCGCTAAACCAAATTTGGCTTGTAGCTGTTGTAATAAATGCAAAATTTGCTCTTGTAATGTCACATCAAGGGCAGTGGTTGGCTCATCAGCAATCAATAATTTAGGATTATTGGCTAAGGCCATAGCGATCATCACCCGTTGCCGCTGACCGCCTGATAACTCATGTGGATAGCTGTTAAGACGTTTTTCAGGCTCAGGAATGCCAACTTCTTTTAGTAATTCTAAGGTGCGTTGTTGCGCTTGTGCTTTACTGAGTTGTTGGTGTTGCAGGATATTTTCGCTAATTTGCTTTTCGATGGTATGTAACGGGTTAAGTGAGGTCATTGGCTCTTGAAAAATCATGCCAATTTTATCACCGCGTAATTGTTGTAAACGTTCGATAGGAACGGTTAAGACATCTTCACTATTAAATAAAATTTGCCCTTGATAACGTGCTGAATCGGGTAATAATCTCATGATAGATTGCGCAGTTAAGGATTTACCCGAACCACTTTCACCAACAATGGCTAACATCTCACCCTGATGAAGGCTAAAGCTCACACCTTTTACAGGTTCAGTGCTTTGTGTGCCTGTATTATAAAAGCGCACATGTAAATCGTTGACCACTAATAGTGGATCATTGTTTGCGGGGGTCAAAGGCATCACGTACCGCCTCACCAATAAAAACTAAAAGCGTTAATAAAATGGCTAAAGTAAAAAAAGCCGATAAACCCAACCAAGGCGCACTCATATTATTTTTGCCTTGGGCAACTAATTCACCCAACGACGGTGAGCCAACGGGTAAACCAAAACCTAAGAAGTCTAGAGAGGTTAATAAACCAATCGCACCCGTAAAAATAAAGGGGAGAAAAGACAGGGTAGAAACCATTGCATTGGGTAAAATGTGTCTAAACATAATCTTGCTATCACTGAGTCCCAAAGCGCGTGCGGCGCGAACATATTCTAAATTGCGACCACGTAAAAACTCAGCACGAACTAATCCTGTCAGTTCTGTCCAGCTAAATAGCAACATTAAACCTAACAACCACCAAAAATTAGGCTCAACTAGACTAGCCATAATAATCAGCATAAATAACATCGGTAGGCCAGACCATACTTCAATAATTCGTTGACCAATTAAATCAACCCATCCGCCATAAAAGCCTTGTATTGCCCCAACAATAATACCAACCACGGAGCTACCAATGGTTAAGGTTAAAGCAAATAAAATTGAAATTCTGAAACCATAAATAATGCGCGCCAAGACATCTCGGCCTTGGTCATCTGTACCGAGCCAATTATCGGCAGAAGGCGGCGCAGGTGCAGGGACGGTGAGGTTGTAATTAATGGTGCTATAACTAAAACGAATCGGTGGCCAAATAATCCAACCTTGCTCATTAATTAAACCCGCAACATAAGGGTCACGATAATCGGTGTTACTGTTAAGTGTGCCGCCAAAGGTGGTTTCGGGGTAATCTTTAAAAATAGGTGTGTAATAGTTATTTTTATAAGACACTAATAACGGTTTATCATTTGCCCAAAATTCGGCAAATAAACTAAATACAAAAAGCACTAAAAATAGCCATAAGGCATAATAACCACGTTTGTTGGCTTTAAAATTGGCAATACGGCGTTGATTAAGAGGAGATAGTGCCATGATTATCCCCGACTATTAAAATCAATGCGTGGATCAACTAACATATATGTCACATCACTAATAATACGCAGCACTAAACCAATCAGAGTAAAAATAAATAAAGTGCCAAAAATAACAGGGTAATCACGGTTAATCACTGATTCAAAACTTAATAAACCCAAACCATCTAAGTTAAAAATGACTTCAACCAAAAATGAGCCAGTAAAAAATACGCCTAATAATGCCGCAGGAAAGCCAGCAATAATAATTAACATCGCATTTCTAAAAACATGACCATATAACACTTGACTGTCATTTAGCCCTTTAGCTTTAGCGGTAGTGACATATTGTTTATGAATTTCATCTAAAAAAGCATTTTTGGTGAGCATGGTTAGAGTAGCAAAACCGCCAATGGTTAAACAAATGGTGGGCAAGACCATGTGGTGAGCATAATCTAAGATTTTTTGACCTGTTGAGAGTTGATCAAAGTTTTCTGAGACTAAACCTTGCATTGGGAAAATTTGCCAATAACTGCCACCTGCAAATAACACAATTAATAAAATGGCAAACAAAAAACCGGGTATGGCATAACCGACAATAATTAAACTACTGGTGGCAACATCAAAACGTGAGCCATGTTTTATGGCTTTTTTGATGCCTAAAGGAATGGAAATAAAATAAACAATTAAGGTACTCCATAAACCCAAAGAAATGGAGACAGGCATTTTTTCTTTAATTAAATCAATAACACTAGCATCTCTAAAAAAGCTTTGACCAAAATCAAAACTCAGATAATTTTTAATCAGTAAGTAAAAACGTTCGCTAGCCGTTTTATCAAAACCATATTGTTTTTCGAGGTCTTTAATCAGTTGTGGGTCTAAACCTTGTGCGCCACGATAATTGGATTGATTATTATTGGCAGATGAGCTGGTGCTTTGGCTGCTCACATCACCTTGAGTGCTGCCAGTTGCGCGATTGCCAGCTTCTAATCCTTGAATTTTGGCGATGGCTTGTTCGATAGGACCACCGGGTGCTGCTTGGGTAATGACAAAGTTAATTAATAATATGCCAAACAGGGTAGGAATAATTAACAATAAACGCCGTAAAACATAAGCAAACACAAGTACATACTCCAACTTTCTTTTAGCTATTTGAATAAATCAGTAAAAATGACCCTTCGACTGTGCTCAGGGTGCATTTTTACCTTGGCTGAACGGAGTCAACGCCTATTTTTTCCCTTGAGCGGCGCGTACTTTAGCTAAATTTTGTTGATTTGCCCACCAAAAATCAATGGCTAAGCCATATTTAGGCTTCACCGTGGGTTGCTCTAAATAATTCCAATGAGCGATCCGATACTTACCTGTGTAATAATGAGGAATAACATAATGTCCTGCTAATAACACCCGATCTAAAGCGCGGGTGGCGGTCACTAATTGTTCGCGTGTGGTTGCACCAATGATTTTTTCAATTAAAGCATCTACAACAGGACTTTTGATGCCAATTATATTTCGGCTGCCAAAACTATCAGCCGCTTTAGAGCCAAAAAAGCCGCGTTGCTCATTACCTGGTGACAGGGATTGAGGAAAGCCTTCAACCACCATATCAAAATCAAAACTACGTTCACGGTTAATGTATTGTGGCATATCAACCACCCGAATACTCATATCAATACCCAAACGCGCTAAGTTTTGTTTAAAGGGTTGTACCACACGTTCAAAATCAGGCATAACCAATAACATTTCAAATTTAAATTCTTCATTTTTGCTGTTAGTTAACTTGCCATTTTTAACTGTCCAACCTGCGCTAGCCAATAACTGTTGAGCAGCCATTAAATTTGCACGATTATTACCTGAACCATCAGTTTTTGGTGGCTCATAAGTGTTGGTAAATACACTGGCTGGTAATTGTTTGCGATAAGGTTCTAATAAGGCTAATTCTGCACCTGTCGGTAAACCTGTTGCTGCTAATTCAGAGTTGGCAAAATAGCTTTTGCTACGCGTATAAGCATTATTAAATAAGGCTTTGTTGCTCCATTCAAAGTCAAAGGCATAGGCTAAAGCTTGGCGAACTCGTGCATCTTGAAATAATGGACGGCGTAAATTAAAGGCGAAACCTTGCATACCTTGAGGTAGGGCATTGTTTTGCTCATATTTTTTGACCAGTCCTTGTTTAATGGCTGGAAAGTTATAATCAGTTGCCCAGCTTTTGGCTTTATTCTCAATTCTAAAGTCATATTGACCAGCTTTAAAGCCTTCTAAAGTAACAGTAGTGTCTCGATAAGAGATATAAGTAATACTATTAAAGTTATATCGGCCTTTGTTGGCAGGCAAATTAGCAGCCCAATAATTAGGATTACGGGTATAAACGACACTTCGCCCTGCATCAATTTTGCTTAAAATATAAGGACCACTGCCAATAGGAATATCTAAATTGGTGGCATTGAAACTTCGACCTTGCCAGTAATGTTTGGGAAAAATAGATTGTTCGCCAACCACTAAGCCAATTTCACGATTATTTTTATTTTTAAAACTAAATTTAACTTTTAATTTGTCAATGGCTTCAACTTTTTCAATATCACCATAATAATTCTTAATACTTGCTCCACCGTCTTTTTTGAGAATATTAAAAGTAAAGGCAACATCTTCGGCAGTGACTGGTTTGCCATCACTAAATTTAGCATTAGGATTGATGTGATAAATGATCCAACTATAGTCTTCGGGATCACGTTCGATTTTTTCGGCTAATAAACCATAACGGCTAAATGGCTCATCTAAAGAAGCTACTGTTAATGAGTCATACAAATATTGTGTGCCATCAATAGCATTACCTTTATCAATAAACGGATTGGTGCTATCAAAACCACCCACAGAGGCTAAACGTAAATCACCACCTTTGGGGGCATTGGCATTGGCATAAGTAAAAGCACTAAAGTTGCTAGGTAGCAGAGGTTTGCCATGTAAAGCAATAGATGTGCTGATTTCAGTTGCTGCAAAACTTGGCGTCACAAAAGATGCACAGAGTAGGCTAATAATAATTTTTTTCATATTTGTTCCATATTTAAAAACACAACCGCCGCATAGAGCGGCGGTTGGAAGACATTGCTTTCAAAGAATTTAGCTTTTTGCTAAATATAAAACAAGGTCTTGACCCGGTTTCAAGTTTTTGGTGGCTTTATTCCACGTTTTAATTTGACTGACCGAGACATTATAACGTTGACTGATAGAATATAATGTATCTCCACGTTTCACTTCGTAGCTAATACGTTTCACGCGTTCTTTATTTTTAGCAACGCGTTTGTCATCATCGTCAACTTTGGCTTTGTTTTTGCCTTTTTTGGCGACTTTGACATCATCATCATTGTTATCTTGGTCTTTTTTAGACTTTTTAGCGACTTTAGGTTCGTCATCATTTTTAGCACGACGATTTTCTTTTTCTTCATCCGCTTTTAAGATGGTTAACTTAAGGCCAGCTTTTAAGCTACTCTTTGGTTTTAAATCATTCCAAGCAGCAATGTCTTTGACACTGACTTTGTAGCGTTTAGCAACAGAGCTAAGGGTGTCACCTTTACGAACTTTGTGAAAAGATTTTGAAGCTTTGTCATCGTCATTTTTCGCAATTTTCGTATCTTTATCGTCATCTTTTTTAGCTTTTTTGTTAGAGCGAGTGTCCTCTTTATAAACAACTAATTTAATGCCTGTTTTTACGCCGCTCTTAGCTTTTAAATCGTTCCAATCGGCTAATTCTTTAATGCTCACATCATAGCGTTTGGCAATAGAGAATAGGGTATCACCTGCACGTACTTTATGATAAGACTTGCGCATTGGCATATCTTCGTCATCATCATAATTCTTGTTAGAGATTTTAGGACGAGATTCTTTCTCTTGCTCTTTGGCTTTGTTTTGTTCAGTTTTTTCTAACTGTGCAAGACGTTCAGCAGCAGGATTTACCAATTGTTCGCTTGCGACATTCTCGCCTGAAACTAAAGTACGTACTTTGGCAATCACTAAACTTTTGCCAACAGCAACTTTACCTTTTTTGCTAATAACACTGCCGTTTAAACGTTTTAAGTTAGCTGCTGTGGTATCAAATTTAGCGGCAATTCGATAAATATTATCACCTTTTTGCACAACATAACGCTTAGTGACGGTGATATAGCGGTCTGGTGCAGGTAAGCCTGCCAATAACTCTTCAAAAGCTTCTGTGGTCTCAGTAGGCACTAAAATACGATGTGGGCCGTCAGGATTGGTTGCCCAGCGCATATAGGCAGGATTAAGCTGATAAAGTTGTTTGGTAGTTAGTCCAGCAATTTTGGCAACAGCACTCAAATCCACTTGGTTTTTTGCATAAGTTTCACGGAAGTGAGGTTTATTAACAATCGGTTTTAAACGTACCCCAAACGCAGTAGGATCTTTAACAATTTGAGCAACAGCTAAGAAGCGCGGAACATAGGCCATTGTTTCAGCAGGCATACGTAATGACCAATAATCTGTTGGTAAACCAGCAGCAAGGTTACGATCAATCGCTTTTTGTACGTTGCCAGGTCCCCAGTTGTAAGAGGCTAGTGCTAATTCCCAAGAGCCAAATTTATTATAAAGTTGCGTTAAAAACTTATAAGCGGCACGTGTTGACTCTAAAACATCACGACGACCATCGTACCACCATGTTTGACGCAAACCATAAATTTTGCCTGTGCCTGGAATAAATTGCCATAAACCAGCAGCTTGGGCTGGTGAAGTGGCAAAGGGATCATAAGAGCTTTCAATAATAGGTAATAAGGCTAATTCGGTAGGAATTCCTAGTTTTTCTGCTTCGGTTACAGTGTGATACAAATAATGGCTAGCACGAGCAGTCATTCGATCAAGGTAATCTTGACGTTTTCCAAACCATCCTCGTTGGGCAGCAATTCTTTCGTTATCGATGGCCTCTAATTTAAAACCTGCTCGAGTACGTTCCCACACATCACCAAATTTTGCTAAATCTTCAGGACTGAGTGTGGCAGCTTCCATCTCAGTCACACCTAATAATTCATCAATGTCATCTTGACTAGCAACAACACCCGTCGTGTCGTAGTAATTAGGATCAGTTTCTGCATCTTGTTGGTCATTACTGGGTTTTTCACCAAAAAATGCAGATACAACATTGGTTTTTTTACTGCTTGGTGTTGCAGTAATAGGTTGAGCAACTTGATTAGTTTTGACAGGGGCAGTACAAGCGGTCAATACGAGGCTAACGAGAGCAAATAATGCCGCAGTTTGGGCAGATTTGCGGAAAGTGAGCCAATATTGCATCGGAGATACTCCAAAAATTAAAAAATAGATTCCCTACGCTAAATACTAAATCAGTGCGTAAGTAAAGTTATGAATAAATAAGGGTAAGCCTAATCTAAAGGGCAATCCTATAATTTTACGAGACTTAACTTCTCAGGCAAGAAAAACCATAATGAAATACAACTAAACTGTAACGAAGTGCGGCAAAATGCACGTATATTGAACAAAATGTTGATTTTGACAACTGTTTTTAATTGGGCTGCCAATTATTCTTATAAGCACGCAGCGTACAAAATGTTGATTTGTTGGTTAAGCAAGTTTGATGAGTTAATGTTTGCATGCGTTCTTTTAATAGATGGCAACGTAAAAAAGGATTAATTTCTTTTTCAGTGGCTAATAAACTGGGCAACGTTGCTAAATTTTCTTTGCGGCGTAATTGGCAAATATTTTGATAATGTTGTAGTTTTAAATTATTAGGTTCTATGTGCCGAGCAAATTTTAAATTATCTAGCGTATATTCATGGGCAGCACAAACTTGAGTATTATTGGGTAATAAAGCAATCTTTTGTAAAGAATCAAAAAGATGTTCGGCATTACCATCAGGAAAAATACGGCCACAGCCACCACTAAATAAACTATCACCACAATATAATAATTGTTGTTGTAAGTGATAAAATGCTAAATGAATAGCCGTATGTCCCTTAACATCTAACACCAAAAAACGACCAAAATCTGAAATATTTAGCAGTTCTCCACCTGTTAATATTCGTGTGGCATAGTTAATATTCTTTGCTGCATAAATTGTTACGTCTGGAAAATGTTTATGTAACTCAGCAAGGCCAGTAATATGGTCATGATGATGATGAGTGATAAATACTGTCGTTAACTGTAAATTGTGGGCTTGCAAATAAGTCGCTAATAGCGCGTAATCTCCTACATCTACAGCGATAACCGTTTTTTGTGGTGAAATTAATAGCCATAAATAATTATCGTTAAACATCGGCACAGCGATATTTTTTAACATATGAAACTACCTCATATTTGGCAACCTGATGCCCGTTTAGATAATAGACATCAATTAGCGGATTGGTTTGGGAGTCCGTTAGGACAAGAAGTTTTGTCTGCTCAACAACAGATATTAAGTCATATTTTACCTGATTTTTTTGGGTATCATGCCTTGCAATTGGGGCAAGTCGTGCCTTGTCATTTATTACAACACAGTCGTATTGCGCATCGTATCGTTGCCGATAAACATTTAGCGACTATTCACGGTCTATCACCATTATTAGCCTTACCAGAGCAATTACCTTTAGCAACAAATAGTATGGATGTAGTACTCATTCACCATTTATTAGATATTGCCAAAAGTCCTCATGCGGTGTTACGCGAGGCTTGTCGAGTGGTTATTCCTGATGGCTATTTGATTATTGTTGGTTTTAATCCGTGGAGTTTATGGGGATTGTGGCGTTTTTGTCGTTTGCCGTGGTCTAATACACCATGGCTAAGACGTTCTTTAAGTGCGCAACGTTTGGCCGATTGGCTAACTTTATTAGATTTTGATGTAGTAGGGGTAGAGTCTGCCTATTTTAAACCACCTATAGCGCAAGATACTTTACGTCAATATTTCCAATGGTTAGAGCTTGTGGGCGCAAAATATTGGTCTCATGGTGGAGCAAGTTATATTATCTTGGCGCAAAAAAAAGAATCTTGTATGACTCCTATACGCCTACGTAAACCCTTATTGCCATTAATGCCAGCCCCATTATTAGCAGAAAATTGAGTGAATATATGCAAAAAATAGAGATTTATACTGATGGTGCGTGTCGAGGTAATCCAGGTATTGGTGGTTGGGGAGCATTGTTGATTTATCAAGGTACAGAAAAACGCCTATACGGTAGTGAAGAAAACACCACTAATAATCGTATGGAATTGATGGGCAGTATTGAAGCCTTAAAAGCTCTAAAAAGACCCTGTGAAGTCATCTTATGGACAGACTCACAATATGTCAAAAAAGGCATTAGCGAATGGTTAGCAGGTTGGAAGGCAAAAGGTTGGCGTACAGCCAGTAATCAACCCGTAAAAAACCAAGATTTATGGCAAATGTTAGATCAAGAAGCTAATCGTCATCACATAGATTGGCGATGGGTGAAAGGTCACGCAGGTGAATATGGTAATGAAGTTGCAGACCAATTGGCTAATCAGGCAATAGATGAATTGTTAGGTAAATAAAGATGAGACAAATTGTATTAGATACTGAAACCACAGGTATTAGTCCTAGTGATGGCCATCGGATTATTGAAATTGGTTGTTTAGAATTAGAAAATCGGCGTTTAACTGGCCGTAGTTTTCACCACTATTTGCAACCTGATCGTGAAATAGAACAAGAAGCGATTGCAGTACATGGTATTACTAATGAATTTTTAATTGGTAAGCCTAGATTTTCTGATGTTGCTCAAGAGTTTATGAAGTTTATTTCAGGTGCAGAATTAATTATTCATAATGCACCGTTTGATATTGGTTTTATCAATCATGAATTTAAACTTCTAGATAATAGTTTTTCTACGATTGTGGGTATTTGTCAGGTTTTAGATACCTTAGTGTTGGCACGACAAAAACATCCAGCGCAAAAAAATAATTTGGATGCATTAGCAAGACGTTATGGCGCAGATCATCGTGAGCGCACTTATCATGGTGCATTATTAGATGCTGAAATATTAGCCGATGTGTATTTGGCCATGACAGGTGGTCAAGTAGGTTTGAGTTTGCACGATGATGCAGATGGTGAGGGTGGCCAACAAGAAGTCATTCAACGTTTATCTGCAAATCGTTTGCCATTAAAAGTCATTAAGGCTAATGAGCAAGAATTGAGCGAACATGAAGCTCGTTTAGGTATTATTGATAAAGCTTGTGGTGGAAGTTGTGTATGGCGTCAGTTGGCTTAAATAAATAAAGATGGTATAAGTACACTCCAAGTGAAACAATCCATAATGCTGAGAGTTAATTTAGGTCTAAAATTGTGAAATAGTTAACAACAATAAAGAACTATGGTACAAATTAGACTAGCTTAGAATCCATAAAAGCATTATTTTTGTTATAAATTTTTTTTAAACAGACCCTATTAAAATCAAACGATACAGGAAGGAACCCATGCTTCCAAGAATAGATGTAACCGCATTAAATTTAATTAAGACCGAAGTTGATGCCTCTTTAACACAAATAGAGGGTGCGCTTAGTACTTTTGTTGAAGATAACGCTAATAATGGGCCTTTAGCAGAGTCTGTAGAGCAAATGGAGCAAGTCTATGGCGCATTACGCCTAATAGATATTCATGGTGCTGCTGAACTTGCTGAAGTATTATTTGCATTATTGCGCCAAGTAAATGACTTACAAGAAAAAACACCTGATATTTACTATTCTGCTTTAGGCAGTGGCATGATGGTATTGGGGCGTTATTTGGAATATGTGCAAATTAAAGCGGTGAATTTGCCACAATTATTAATTTCTTCAATTAATGAATGTCGTTATGCTTTAGGTTTACCGCCCTTAGGTGAAGGTTATTTCTTAGATGTACCTTTTTTACCTGATAGTAACATCGTTGAACCCTTAGCAATAGATAATAGTCAAGCAGTTGCTTTGGCAAAACGTATTCGTTTGATGTATCAAATCGGTACAATTAATTTATTAAAAGATGAAGCCCAACCTGTTCATTTTCGCTTAATGCGCCGCGCTTTGGAGCGTGCAACTCAATTATGCACAGGTAAGCCTTTAGCTTTATTGTGGTGGGTGGGAGAGGCAGCATTAGAAGCTTTTTCTCAAGGTGTGGAGTTAAACCCAGCGCGTAAACGTTTATTAGCGCAGTTGGAGCAACAATTAAAGTTATTGGTTTTGCCACAAGGGCTTAATCAGCCTGTAGATATGGCAGTATTGGCTAATAGCTTAGCAGTGGTTGGTTTGGGTGAAACAGGTGCTAAAGTTCAAGAAGTACAAAGAGCTTTTGATTTATCCAGTTCTTGTATTAGCCAAAGTCAATTAAAGGCGCAGCAGGAAGCGATGTATGGGCCTGGTGGGTCAGTCATTAAAACTGTTGCTACTGTCTTAAAAGAAGATATTGCTCGTATCAAAGAAGTATTAGATGTAATCGCTCGTGGCTCTCAACAAGAGGAAGAAAGCTACCAAACTGTTTCTGATGCTATCCTAAAATCTTCTCAAACGCTGATTATGCTAGGTTTAAACGATGCAGCAAATTCTTTGCGCGCACAGGCAAATGTTGTCGCACAATGGACGGACACTCCCACAGAGGCCGCATTAAATCTATTATTCGATGTGTTGTTACAAGCAGATAATGCTGTTGCAACACTAGATAAAGAAATGTCTCCTGGAGCGCAAACAATTGTTAATAATACTCGTATTTCTCTCCATCAATTAGACGAAGCACGCGGTATGTTGGTGCAGGAAAGTCGCTCAGGTATTGAATTGGTCAAACGATCAGTGTTGTCTTATTTGGAAGGTAATGGTGAAGATCCCATGCACTTATCAAATATTCCAACAACCTTACAATCAGTGAGTGGCGGTTTAGAGTTTTTGTTAATTCCACGTGGTGCTGCTATTTTACGTGCTGCCGCTAATTTTGTGGATGCGTGGGCGTTAAGTAAAAAAATGCCAGCAATGAGTATTATTGAAAACTTTGCTGATGTGATTGCTTGTGTAGACTATTATTTAGAAAGTTTACAAGAAAATAAACCTGTCAGCGAAGAAGTGTTTACTATTGGCGAAGATGCGATGGCCGAATTGGGTTATCCCATTGCTAAGAGAAAAGCTGCTTAATGACAAGCTCAAACATACAGCCAGAACTGACCCTCTGGCTGTTATTTAAAGGTCAAGAATTATTAGTGAGTTATGAAGACTTTAGCTTTCCGAGTCAATTGGATGGTAATTTAGAGTCTTATTTGCAATATAAACACCTTGTCATCCAAGATGATGGTCAAACTATTTATACTGCAAAATTGTCAGATGATGCGCTTGCTCCTGATGGCTATCAATTTAAGCATTTACGCTCCTTGTTAACGTGTATTAACAGTGATCAATTTTCTTTAGCGGGTACAGCCTCACAAATTTTAGAGTGGGCGCACAGTCATCGCTTCTGTAGTCGTTGTGGCACAGCAACCGTACCTCATCCTCAAGGTGAGCGCGCGTTAGTTTGTCCGAGTTGCCAATATTCTCAATATCCGCGTATTAATCCTTGTATTATTGTGGCCATTACCAAAGACGATCGTATTTTGTTGGCGCGTGCCCAACGTTTTAATCGTCCTATGTATAGCCTGTTGGCGGGTTTTGTTGAGGCAGGTGAAACCTTAGAGCAAGCAGTTGCTCGTGAAGTGTTTGAAGAATCTGGTGTGCAAGTTAAAAATCTGCGTTATTTTGGCAGTCAATCTTGGCCGTTTCCCAATAACCTGATGTTGGCTTTTCAAGCCGAGTGGGTAGGTGGTGATATTGTGTTACAAGAGGAAGAAATTATGGATGCACAATTTTTCCCTTATGATGATTTACCAGAAATTCCACCCGCAGGCAGTATTGCCACACAAGTCATTAATGCCACTGTTGCTGAATTAGCACAGCGTTATCCACGTATCTAGTCGCCAATAAAAGTTGGTGTTTTTGTGGTTGCACACAAAACGCCAACAAATTTTATCTGCTTTCTGTTTAAAATCGTCAGAATTTAATGTGTTTCTAGGATCATCTGCATGATTGATTTACTGTTACAGTATGGATTGTTTTTGGCCAAAGTCGTGACGGTTGTTGTCGCTGCTTTGTTTATCATTGTCACTATTGCCAATGTTGGCGAGCGTCGTCGTCATCATGATGAAGATGGTGATATTGAGGTGATGCCTTTAAATGAGCGTTTAGAGCATTTTGCTAATACCTTACGGATGGCAGTATTAGATAAAAATGCCTTAAAAGCCTATTTTAAAAGCCAAAAAGATCAAGAAAAAAGCAAAGAAAAGCAAACAAATGACGATAAGAAACGCGTATATGTAATTAATTTTAATGGTGATATTCGTGCTTCTGCAACTGAGAATTTACGTCAAGAAATTACCGCAATTTTAAGCATTGCTAATAAAGACAAAGACGAAGTGGTGGTTAATTTAGAAAGCCCTGGTGGCATGGTGCATGGTTATGGTTTAGCCGCATCCCAATTAGCAAGACTGCGTGAGCATCAGTTACCACTAACCATTTGTGTCGATAAAGTAGCCGCTAGTGGTGGTTATATGATGGCTTGTTTGGCCAACACCATTATTGCTGCACCTTTTGCGGTGATTGGCTCGATCGGTGTTGTGGCTCAGTTACCAAACTTTCATCGTTTATTAGATAAGTGGGACATTGAT
>NZ_CALETI010000339.1 GCF_937920075.1 uncultured Agitococcus sp. | reverse complement strand
GGAGTTCAGACGTGTGCTCTTCCGATCTCTGCTTTACTTCTAATTTATCGACTTGTGTTTCTCTAAACTTTGCTTGTAGCATCTTATCTAAAGTATAATAATCCAAATAGACAGGCCCAATAGTAGCCCCTACCTTCAATAAGAAAGCAAAAAAACTAACCCCAAAAACCACCGACCAATATGACAACCCCTGTTGATACTTACGCATACTCATACCCTCTTAATCTTATTATTTAATACTACTGTTCCGATGAAAGCTTGGCAGATTAAAACCAGGCTCTTTATGTGTCCAAATATAAACCGCTTTACCAACAATTAATTTTTCTGGTACAAATCCCCAAAAACGACTGTCATTACTATTATCACGATTGTCGCCCATCATAAAATAATGGCCTTCTGGCACAGTATATCCCCACTCTTTACCAGCAGGATATCGACCTACCTCTTGACGAATAGTATGTTTAGTACCACTCAGATTTTCTTCAAAATATTGTTGCCACGGCTCAACTTCTGGCTCTTGCGAGAGTAGTTTACGCTCAATCGCCTCACCATTAATATACAGTGTGTCGTTTGCAAAGTTCACTTTATCGCCTGGTAAGCCAACTACACGCTTAATAAAGTTCATACTGGGCTTAGGTGGGTACTTAAATACCATAACATCACCACGTTTTGGCTTAGCAATAGGCATAATTTCTGTGCCTAACACAGGTAAACGTAAACCATATTCATATTTATTCACTAAAATATAGTCACCAACCTCTAGTGTAGGCAGCATAGACCCCGATGGAATGGTAAATGGCTCAAATAAAAATGAGCGTAGTACCCAAACGACAGCTAATACAGGAAAAAATGAATACGCATATTCAATAATAATATGCTCTTTAGCAGGCTGTTTTGAGTTAGCTGTATTGACCACTGCTTGATGTTGTTTAAAAAACAATTTATCTACTAAACAAATTAAGCCTGCAATCAAGGTAATAACTGTCAGAATCAGCGCAAAATCAAAATCCATTATCTATCTACCTTTAATACAGCTAAGAAAGCTTCTTGTGGAATTTCTACACTACCCACTTGTTTCATGCGGCGCTTACCCTCTTTTTGTTTTTCGAGGAGTTTCTTTTTACGCGATACGTCACCACCATAACATTTAGCCAATACGTTTTTACGCATTGCTTTTACCGTGGAGCGCGCAATAATTTGGCTACCAATTGCCGCTTGAATGGCAACATCAAACATTTGGCGTGGAATTAAATCTTTCATTTTATCAACTAACGATAAACCACGATGACGAGCATCATTGGCATGACAAATCATTGCCAAAGCGTCCACTTTCTCACCATTAATCAACACATCGACTTTTACCAATTTAGCGGTTTCAAAACGATTAAAACCATACTCTAAAGAGGCAAAACCACGAGAGGTTGATTTAAGTTTATCAAAGAAATCTAACACCACTTCGGCCATCGGAATGTCGTAGCTCAACGCCACTTGATTACCCAAGAATTTCATATCTTTTTGCACGCCACGACGTTCGGTCGATAGGGTCATGACATTACCCACATATTCTTGTGGCACTAAAATATGTACTTCGGCAATTGGTTCACGTAACTCTTCAATAATTGAGCCTTCAGGTAATTTTGAAGGGTTATCGACATAAACAATATCACCATTTTTCTTTTTGGCTTCGTAAATAACGGTCGGTGCAGAGGTAATTAAGTCTAAATTGTATTCACGCTCTAAACGCTCTTGAACGATTTCCATGTGCAACATGCCCAAGAAACCACAACGGAAACCAAAACCTAAAGCATCTGAAGATTCTGGCTCAAAAAATAAGGCCGAATCATTGAGTTTTAACTTTTGTAAGGCTTCACGGAATGCTTCAAAGTCGCTGGAGTCTACAGGAAACACGCCAGCATAAACTTGCGGTTTAACGGTTTTAAAACCTGGTAAAATTTCTACATCTGGCGTAGCGTGATGAGTAATGGTATCACCAACAGGCGCGCCAAAAATATCCTTAATACCTGCAATCACAAAGCCTACTTCACCAGCTTCAAGGCTACCTGTTTCAGTATGCTTAGGATTAAAAACACCGACACTGGTCACATAATGTGATTGGCCAGTACTTTTTACTAACATACGATCGCCTTTTTTAATTCGGCCATGACGTACACGAACTAAAGAAACCACACCTAAATAGTTATCAAACCAAGAATCAATAATTAAGGCCTGTAAAGGTGCATCTCGGTCGCCTTGTGGAGATGGAATCTTAACAATTAACTCTTCTAATAAATCGGGCACACCCAAACCTGTTTTGGCACTGACACGACAAGCTTCACTGGCATCAATACCAATAATCTCTTCAATCTCGTGTTGTACACGTTCTGGCTCAACCTGTGGCAAATCAATTTTGTTTAATACAGGCAATACTTCTAAGCCTTGTTCAATCGCGGTATAACAGTTAGCCACAGACTGTGCTTCGACGCCTTGCGCCGCATCAACAACCAGCAAAGCCCCCTCACAAGCCGCTAAAGAACGGCTGACTTCATAAGAAAAGTCAACGTGACCTGGTGTATCAATAAAATTCAGTTGGTAACGATTGCCATCTTTAGCAGTGTGATACAAGGTCACCGAATGTGCCTTAATGGTAATACCACGCTCACGCTCTAAATCCATCGAATCCAAAACTTGTGCTTGCATCTCACGGTCTTCTAAACCACCGCACAGTTGAATAAAGCGGTCTGCTAAGGTCGATTTACCGTGGTCAATATGGGCGATAATAGAGAAGTTACGAATATGCTTAATGTCAGTCACAGGGATTTACCAATAGGGCGAAAAAAAAGTTGCGGCATTGTAGCAAAAAATAAGGGCGAACACATTAGAGCTGTTGATTGTTTAATTAGTCCTCAACCAAGCCCTCTCCTTGTGGGAGAGAGCTAGTGTGAAGGTAAAAATTACTTTTTACTGTCTTTTTTATCAGTACTTTCGATACGTAAAGCCAAAATACGTGGCTGGCCTGCA
>NZ_CALETI010000338.1 GCF_937920075.1 uncultured Agitococcus sp. | reverse complement strand
TTCATCAACACTTAGGCATTCGTCATGGTTCAATCACCACCATCCACGACCTAACCAACACTCAAAGCATTTTAGACCAAGCCCATAAAGACCTGCGCCGCGCGCGGGCTTGTGGCATGAGCCTAATTCCAACAACCACAGGTTCAGCCACCGCCATTGCCGAAATTTTTCCTGAGCTACGTGGCAAATTGAATGGTCATGCAGTACGTGTGCCCTTAGCCAATGCCTCATTAACCGATTGTGTGTTTGAAGTTGAACGCGCCACTACCATTGACGAAGTTAACCAACTGTTAAAAGATGCCTCAGAAAATGACTTAAAAGGTATTTTAGGTTACGAAAGCCGTCCTTTGGTATCTATTGATTATCGCACCGACCCGCGCTCTTCGATTATCGATGCCTTATCGACCATGGTTATCAATAGCACACAAGTCAAATTGTATGCTTGGTATGATAATGAATGGGGCTATGCCAATCGCACGGTTGAATTGGCGCGTTTGGTCGGTTTGGAGAAGTAGTATCAGGTTATTGCCTGCGGCAGGCCTTACTTTTGTTTTGGCAAAAGTAAGCAAAACCATTTGTGGCGCAGAACTCGGCATCCATGCCTCGAACATGCTGCGCCACGCCATCCCTGAAATACCCATTGTAATTCAAATGGCATACGACATACCAACCGACTAAAATAGCAAAACTACTGGAGTCCGCCATGAATGCCCCTTACTCCCCAAGCCCTGATTATCTTGCTGACACTCACGAAGTCAATAACGTCAGCCGTGAATTAGTTAATTACAACATGTATTTACAAGATGTTGCGCTACAAGAAGCCCTGCATCGTGAAGGCGGTACATTGGCTGAGCAAGAATTGATTGAGTTTGGTTCATTAACAGGTTCTGCCGATTATTTAGAACTTGGCCACTTAGCCAATAAATATCCACCCGAATTTGATACCCATGATCGCTTTGGTCATCGTGTTGATTTAGCCAAATTTCATCCTGCTTATCATCAATTGATGAAAACAGCGATTGAACAGGGTTTACATGCCTCACCGTGGACGGATAATCGTGCAGGCGCACACGTCATTCGTGCCGCAAAAAACATCTTACAAGGCCAAGTGGAAGCGGGTCATGGCTGTCCGATTACCATGACCTTTGCTGCTGTACCTTCCATTCGTTTGCAACCAGACTTAGCCAAAACGTGGCTGCCATTAATCACCTCGCGTATTTATGACCCGCGCAACGTACCCATTGACCAAAAACAAGGTGTGACCATTGGTATGGGCATGACTGAAAAACAAGGCGGTTCTGATGTGCGAGCCAATACCACCAAAGCCTATGCTGTTGGGGCGGAAGGTGGTGGCCAACTGTATAAAATTGTTGGTCATAAATTCTTTTTGTCTGCCCCCATGTGTGATGCCTTTTTGGTGTTAGCACAAACTCAACGTGGTTTGTCATGCTTTTTAGTACCACGCTGGCAAAGCAATGGCCAAAAAAATCCACTGCAAGTGCTCAGACTAAAACGCAAAATGGGTAATGTCTCTAATGCGTCGAGCGAAGTTGAATTTCGGGGTGCTGAGGGCTGGATGGTTGGCGAAGAAGGTCGTGGTGTGCGTACCATTATTGAAATGGTTAGCATGACCCGTTTTGATTGTATGGTAGGTTCAAGTGCTGGACAGCGTATGGCGGTTTCCCAAGCCTTACACCACTGCTCTATTCGTGCTGCATTTGGTAAACGCTTAATTGAACAACCGTTAATGCAAAATGTGCTTGCCGATTTAATTTTGGAATATGAAGGCTCATTAGCCTTTAGTATGCGCATGGCTTATGCCCTAGATCATCGTGATGATACGCATGAAGATTTATTGGTGCGTTTAGGCACAGCCGTGGGTAAATATTGGATCTGTAAACGTACACCTAATCACGCTTATGAAGCGATGGAATGTATTGGTGGTAGTGGTGTAATGGAAGACAGTATTTTCCCCCGTTTATACCGTGAAGCTCCGATTAATGCGATTTGGGAAGGCAGTGGCAATGTCCAATGTTTAGATGTTTTGCGCGCCATGTACAAAACACCTGCGGTGGTACACGCCTTTTTTGCTGAAATTGGCAAAGCGCAAGGTAAAAACTCACTGTTAGATTCTTTTGTCAGCCAACTGCAACAAGATTTACAACAATTAGCCGATTTTGAATATCGGGCGCGTGGTTTGGTTGACCGTTTGGCCTTAGCGTTTCAAGCTGCATTACTCTTACGCCATGCGCCTGATTATGTCAGCCATGCGTTTTGTGCCTCACGTTTAGGCCAACAAGGCCAACATAATTATGGTTGTTTGCCGCGTGATTGTGATTTAGAGGCGATTATTAACAGAGCATGGCCGCAAATGGTGTAAAAAATGATAATTCCCTCCTTTATTAATTAAAGGAGGGTTAGAAAGCTATAAAGGCTTAAGTCGCTGCCAATTTTCCTGCCATCCACACCACACATTGACGGGGTAATAAACGATTAAAAAATGGTAAAGGTTTATTCATTGCACCTGTCACAATCACAGGTTTACCCGCATTTAACGATTTGATAGCACTCGCTGCAACATCCTCGGCAGAATCCATCATTTTTGTTAAGAATGTGCCATTATTCCCTGCAACATCATGGAAAGCGGTAGCCGTTGCACCGGGGCAAACCGCGGTAATTTTAATGCCATTGGCTTTTTCTTCGGCGGCTAATGCCTCACTTAACGATAAAACATAGGCTTTAGTGGCGGCATACGCGGCAAAACGTGGACAGCTTTGAAAAGCGGCTACTGAGGCAATATTCATAATACGACCTTGTTTACGCTGACGCATGGCTGGCAATACAGCGTGGCATAGCTCGGTTAAGGCCACCATATTTAATTGCATCATGCCTTGAATACGCTCTAAAGGCATATCAGCAAACAGGTCATTTAAGCCAAAACCTGCATTATTAATTAAAGTATCAATTTCTAAACCTAAATCTTGTACTGACTTTACTAATTGTTGAGCAGCTCCTACTTGCTCTAAATCCAAACTAATCACCTCCACACGAATCGGATGAGCTAGTTTTAACTGCTCTGCTAAAGCGTGTAACTTATCGGCACTACGTGCAACTAACACTAAGGTTTGTTGTTCTTGAGCGGCTAATTGTTTGGCTAACTGTTCACCAATACCACTCGATGCGCCAGTAATTACGGTAGCTAAATTTGACATAATCATTTTCTCTCAGGTTTTGATTTGATGTGGCTATATTATTCTATATTTCGATAATTATCAAATTATAAAAACATCAAACTGAGAAATATTTGGCATTATTTTATTTTTGCCGTTCTTCACCATCTAGACAGCTTATTTTTGCTAAAATCAGCCAATGGTGATTAGCCAAGCGGAGTTTAACCATGTCCACAGCAGCACAACTTGATTTTATTAGCGAACAAGAATACTTGGCAGGCGAACAAATTTCTGAGATCAAATATGAATATATAGATGGTTATGTGTATGCCATGTCTGGGGCAAGTAATAATCATAATCTTATTGCAGGTAATGTTTTTTCTACATTGGCCAATCATTTAAAAAAGAAACCCTGTCGCCCTTATATCTCTGATATGAAAGTCAAAATTGGCAGTAGATATTTTTATCCTGATGTATTGGTTGATTGCTCCAACTTAACAGGTGACAGTTACTATACTGAACAACCGATTATTTTAGTTGAAGTATTATCCAAATCGACACGACGTATGGATGAAACCACTAAACGTATGACTTATATGCAAATTCCGAGTTTGCAAGAATACATATTAATTGAACAAGATTTTGTCGATGTAGAAATTATTAGACGCGAAACAGGTTGGTTATCAGAACATTATTTTTTAGGTGATGAACTGACTCTTTCATCTATTGGGCTAACGTTGACTGTTGAAGATATTTATGAACGGGTACAAAATAACGATGTAAAAGAATGGTTAGAAAGCCAACAGCAAAATCTTGATACATAAAAAATATCCTCACCCCAACCCTCTCCTGTAGGAGAGGGAGTTCTCTCTCCCAAGGGAGAGAGCTAGAGTGAGGGATCGACTTTATTGAAAAGTCTCACCTTTTGCAGCCATATCACGCAATAATTGCGGTGGCGCAAAACGCTCACCAAATTTTGCGGCTAACTCATCGGCACGTTTAACAAACTCAGCCACGCCAATATAATTAATATATTGCAATTGGCCGCCTGTCCACGGTGCCATACCAATACCAAAAATCGAACCGATATTGGCATCAGCCACTGAGCGTAACACACCTTCTTGATAACAACGTGCTGCTTCAATGGATTGACGATATAACAAACGCTCTTTTAACTCAGTAAACTGAGCAACTGAAGGTTGTTTTTTATCATCAGTAACAAAGGCAGATAAACCAGACCAGATGCGCTTTTTGCCATCAGCAGGATATTCATAGAAGCCTGCACCGTCTTTTTTACCAGGACGCTTAAAGTCATCACACATTTTGTCAATTAAGCCAAACGCAGGTTCCATTGGAATTTCTTTGCCTTCAGCCGCTAAATCCACTTGTGTTTGTTTGCGAATTTTACGGGTTAATTCCATATTAACTTCGTCAAGAATCGCTAATGGGCCAACAGGCATACCTGCTTGAGCAGCCGCTTGTTCGATTGACAAAGGATTAAAACCTTCGGCCAACATATTGACACCTTCCATACAGAACGTACCAAACACGCGAGAAGTGAAGAAGCCACGACTGTCATTCACCACAATGGGCGTTTTCTTGATTTGCAACACATAGTCAAACGCTTTAGCTAAAGTTTCATCATTGGTTTTTTCACCACAGATGATTTCAACTAATGGCATTTTGTCTACTGGCGAGAAGAAATGTAAACCAATAAAGTTTTGTGGACGCACAGAAGCAGTTGCTAAACCTGTAATTGGCAATGTTGAGGTGTTAGAAGCAAAGACTAATTCGGCATCACACACCGCTTCAACTTTCTTAGTGACATCGGCTTTAATTTCACGGCTTTCAAATACCGCTTCAATGACCAAGTCACAACCCGCTAAATCGGCAAAGTCATTGGTTGCTTTAATTAAGGCTAATTTTTCGGCAGCTGCTTCTTTGGTCATACGACCTTTAGAGACACGCTTATCGAGTAATTTTTGGGTGTAACCCTTACCACGTTCAGCCGCTTCTAAAGACATATCTAATAAAACGACTTCAATGCCAGACATAGCAGAGACATAAGCAATGCCCTGACCCATCATGCCTGCGCCTAATACGCCAACCTTTTTGCTTTTCCACACAGGATACGTTTCTTTAGAAGGACGGCTAGCCCCTTTATTGATTTTTTGTAAATCAAAGAAGAACGCTTTAATAAAGTTTTTCGACTCTTTGCCACAGGCTAAGCTAGTAAAATAGCGGCCTTCAATTTTTAAAGCATTATCAAAGTCAACTTGTGCGCCTTCAATAGCGGTACACAAAATCGCTTTAGGAGCAGGATAATTTGCACCTTTAATTTGCTTTTTTAAGTTCGCTGGGAAAGCTGGCAAATTCATAGCAAAGCTGGGTGTGCTGGGTGAGCCACCAGGAATTTTGTAGCCTTGTTTGTCCCAAGGTTGCTGTGCGCTCGGATTAGCTAAAATCCATGCTTTGGCTTTAGCAAACATTTCTTCAGAGCTTTCAGCAATATCGTCAATTAAACCAACGCTTTTGGCTTTAGCCACTTTCATGCGGTCGCCTTTTAATAAGACGTTCATTAAGGCATTTTGAATACCTAACATACGCACAGTACGAATCACACCGCCTGCCCCTGGTAATAAGCCCAAAGACACTTCGGGTAAACCAAATTCAGCTTTTGGATTGTTTAAGGCAATACGGTGATGACAGCTTAATGCAATCTCTAAACCACCACCCAAGGCTGTGCCATTCATTGCGGCAACAACAGGCTTGCCTAAAGTTTCTAAAGCGCGTAACAACGCCTTTAATTCTGTGACTTTTTGTTCAAAAATCGGTGCATGTTCGGGTTTAGCTTGAATTAAGGCGGTTAAATCACCACCAGCGAAGAAAGTCTTTTTCGCAGAGGTAACAATAATCCCTTTGATGCGGGCTTTTTCGGCTTGTAGTTTTGCAACAGTTTCGGTGAGTGATTTTTCAAACACCTCATTCATAATATTTGCTTCGCTAGTTGGGTCATCCATCGTTAAGGTTACGATGCCATCAGCGTCTTCAGCCCAGTGCATACCAATAATATCAGTCATTTACTATACTCCCCTTACACACGCTCAATGATGGTTGCAATGCCCATACCGCCACCCACACATAAGGTAGCAAGACCACGTTTTAAGTTACGACGCTCTAACTCATCCAATAAAGTGCTTAAAATCATACAACCTGTTGCACCGAGCGGATGTCCCATGGCAATCGCACCACCGTTGACATTAACGATGTCATCTTTAATGCCCATATCTTTCATAAAGCGTAAGGCTACTGCCGCAAAAGCTTCGTTAATTTCCCACAAATCAATATCAGCAACCGTTAAACCAGCTTTTTCTAAAGCTTTATACGCTGCTGGTGCTGGGCCTGTTCACGCGCCTGTCGGCGCTGGCACTGCTGGGCATGACGCAAAGCCTGCGCAAACTCGACGATGCGCGCAAGGGAAGGCAGCAAGCGATACAGACCTGTCTGGCCGATCTGCAGGGTGTGGTCGCACCAGCCTGCATCGACAACCGCGCGTGTTGCACCAACGCCTGCACCGAGAATCCGACGATGTAGCCGGCCTGCATCATCAGGTCGCGTATCGGCCCCCTGGGAGCGGGTAGCTCGTAGGTCATCGTGCTGTTTCCCCGATCGCACACGTCTGGCTGTCGTGTGAAGCATGTCACTTCGAACTCGGCTGCGCAAGAGCTAAGTTAATAGTCATTCTGAT
>NZ_CALETI010000337.1 GCF_937920075.1 uncultured Agitococcus sp. | reverse complement strand
CAGCATCGTGACGATAAGCAGCAGCAATGGTCGATCAAACATTGTTAGCAGAATTAAAGGCACAGGTGATAGTTGATGATTAAACCTCTATTTTTAATGGATTTAGATGACACCTTGTTGCAAACGGCACGCAAAATGCCTGCTGATATGCCAAGACAAGTCGCTGCCCTAGATAAACATGGACAGCCTTTAAGTTTTACGAATCCCAAACAACAAGCTTTTATTGATTGGTTGTTGGCTTGTGCCGATGTTGTGCCTGTCACTGCACGTAGTGTGGATGCTTTTAAACGAGTGCAAATTCCTTTTAAGCAAGGAGCAATTTGTGCACACGGAGCTGTGATCTTACAAGCCAATGGTGAATTGGATAAAAATTGGCATGCTTTAATGCAACAACGTTTAAATCCTTATTTAAATTTGTTAGAAGATATTCAAAAAACTTTAGCCAGTATCGGTCAGCAACTTAATTTAACTTTAAGAACATGGTTGGTTGAGGAGCAAGGCTTAGCGTGTTATGCCTTAGCCAAACAAAGTGGTCATCACGATCAGGTATTGGCTGATGTTGAACAAAAACTAAAACAACAGTTTGATTTAAAAGATTTTTATATTCATCGAAACGCTAACAATTTAGCAATTTTGCCTAAAGTATTGCATAAACAATTTGCCGTTGAATATTGGGTACAACAGGATGAAAAACATCATGGCCAACGACCTATTTTGGGTTTTGGTGATAGTTTGAGCGATATGGGTTTTTTAAAAGTTTGTGATTGGTGGGCAACCCCCAAACAAGGACAATTAGCCCATGCGGTGTATGACTGGCTCAAGGAGCCACAATCATGACACATTTTTCGGGTAGCTATTTAGCCTCTGATGTCCACTTTTTATTGCAAATATTAACCATACCTACCGTTGATATTGCCGAAAAAGAGCGGCTGATTCAAACAGGACAAAAACATTATTCACAGATGCTTAGTGAAGAGCCACGGCCTTCGCCATTGCATCATCAACTCTATCAACAAGCATTAAACCAAGGTGCGTTACGTGTAGCTCAAGAAATTAACGCCTTAGCACAAACATTAGCTAAACATGCCTATCAACGACAAATTACCTTAGTTTCGTTTGTACGAGCAGGCTTACCGATTGCCATTTTATTAAAGCGAGCCTTAGCACGCCATGCCATACAAGTGCAACATTATGGTATTAGCATTATTCGTGATAAAGGTTTAGACCATGCTGCAATGGCGTACATCTTGGCTAATCATCATCCTGACAGCATTTTTTTTGTCGATGGTTGGACGGGCAAGGGAGCGATTGCTCAAGAGTTGGTGCAGAGTTTATTGGCCTATCCACTGCTAAAAAATCGTTTAATTACCTTAGCCGACCCTTGTGGCAAAGCATGGTTAGCGGCTTCGGCTGATGATTGGTTAATTCCATCGGGCGTATTAGGCGCAAGTATTTCGGGTTTGGTATCGCGTTCGGTGCTGACGGAGCAAGGTTTTCATGGTTGTATGTTGTGTCCACATTTAGCTGATGTCGATGTGAGCCAAGAGTTTATTGAACAAATAGATCATGTAGTCCAAAAAACTACCATTGTACACAACACCATTGCACCGTGGACGAGTGAACAAGCTCAACAATTACAACAGCAAAGCCAAGAAGTCATTAAACAGTTTGCTCAGCAATATCAAGTGACTAACATTAATCGTATTAAAGTGGGTATTGCTGAAGCAACAAGAGCTGTGATGCGACGTGTGCCTGAAAAAGTGTTAGTTCGCAGCTATCAAGATCCTGATGTGGCTTTGTTGTTACATTTGGCAAAACAAACAGGCGTTGAGATTGAAGAAGCAGGCCACGATTTAGGTCAATATCGCGCTTTAACATTAATTAGGAGTATGCGTTAAATGGAAAAACTATCCCCTTATGCCTTGGGCGCAACCCTGTATATGCCTGCCACGCGTAATGATTTATTGGCGGTGGTGTGTGGTGAAAAAATTCCGCAATTACGCTCTTTGGTGATTTGTTTGGAAGATGCGGTTGCTGAGCATGATGTTGAGTTTGCCCTTAATAATTTACAAAGATTGTTATTAGATTTATCGCGGATTGAGCGTTATAAAGACGCGCCGTTAGTGTTTGTGCGGCCACGACATTTAAATATGGCCAAGCAGTTGGTGGACTGGCCATTAATGTCTTTAATTGATGGCTTGGTATTACCCAAATTTACCCTGCATGATGTAGCGATTTGGCAACACCTTTTACAAGGTACCAGTTTACGAGTGATGCCCACCTTAGAAAGTAAAGAAGTGTTTGACGCTCAAGCGATGAGTGAATTAGCGGATGCTTTACAAAAAGATTTAGCCAATAGAGTATTGGTGTTAAGAATTGGTGGTAATGATTTACTCAGTTGTTTGGGTTTAAGACGCAGTAAAAATTATACCTTGTATCAAAGTCCTGTGGGGTATGTGATAGGCATGTTGTCGGGGGTGATGGGTGCGGCAGGTTTTAGTTTAACTGCACCTGTGTGTGAATTACTCCAACAGCCAGAGTTATTGCGCCAAGAATTAGTGTTAGATATAGAACATGGTTTAGTGGGAAAAACTGCCATTCATCCCACACAAATAGCGATTATTCATCAAGCTTTACAAGTGAGTGTTGAGGATTATCAAGCGGCTAGTTTAATTCTTAATCAAAGTGCGCCTGCGGTGTTTCAACATAATGGCGCAATGTGTGAACCTGCCACCCATTACCGTTGGGCAAAGCGTATTTTAGAACGTGCTTATTGGTATGGGATGAGTGGGGCAAGTGAAAAGCTGATTGTGTGATTATTTAGGAGCTAATTGGCTTCTAAGCGACTTCTTCTAAAATTAAGCGTTTAATCTTAGCGGCTTTAATCGTATTATCACGAATTTGCATCACTTCAATATAAAAGTCTTCTAAACGTAAACCAACTACCCCATCAGGAATAATTTCTAATTGCTCCAAAATTAAACCACTAAGTGTTTTCGCGCCATCAGTGGGCAATTGCCAGTGCATAGAACGGTTAATATCACGAATGCTTAAACTACCATCCATCATAAAATAACCATCACTATGCGGCAAAATATCTTGATGGTTCTCGGCAATATTAGTGGTAAATTCACCCACAATTTCTTCTAAAATATCTTCTAAAGTGACAATGCCTTGCACTACACCATATTCATCAACCACTAGCCCCAAACGACGTTTTTGTTTTTGAAATTGTAAAAGTTGAGCCTGTAGCGGAGTGCTTTCGGGTACATAATAAGGTTCACGAATATATTGCATCATTTCACTTTTGCTTAAATTATCTTGTCCTAAAAAGCGTGTGGCATTACGCACGTGCAAAATACCCACCACATTATTTAATTCGCCTTTATAGACAGGTAAGCGGGTATGATGTGTGCCGCGTAAAATATCAATAATATCCTCAAGATTATCGTCTAAATTAATACCGACTACTTCTTGACGCGGAATCATAATGTCGTTAACGGTAATATTATCGAGTTCTAAAATACCTAAAAGCATATTGCGGTGTTTGGCAGGTAAAAACACATCCTGCAAAATCGTGTGTAACTCTTCACGGGTTAGTTTGTCTTTTTTGTCACTGCCAATTCGATTTAAACGAAATAACGCATTAGTCACTAAATTTAATAACCAAACAGCAGGATATAATACTTTGAGTAGAGTAGGCAGAATATACGAGGCAATATTGGCAACCCGTTCTGGATGATTGGCAGCAAACGTTTTGGGGCCAACTTCACCAAAAATTAATAATAAAAAGGTTAAAACGCCTGCGGCAATACCCACGCTCGTATCGTTTGAGATGCCATAACGTTGAGCTAAGACTTGGCCAATAATTGTGGCAATAGTAGCGGCTAAGGTGTTAACCGTATTATTGCCAACCAAAATTACGCCAATTAAACGATCAGGTTGACTGAGCAAGTTTAAAATGCGTTGCGCACCTTTATCACCTAATTTTGCTTTATGTTTTAAGCGATAACGATTTGCGGTCATGACGCCTGTTTCGGAGGCAGAAAAAAAAGCAGAACAAGCAATAAACAAAACTAACAGGCCAAATAACAGCCCTAAATTGGAGTCTTCCAAGTTGATAAACCTATAATAATTCGTTGCGTTAATCTAGACGATAAGACTCAATATAAGTCAAATATAATCTTGCTTAATATGTTTACACTTTTTGCAAAATCAACTCTAAAACGACTTTGCTGCCTAAAAAGCCAACAAACAAAAAGGCAAAACCTAATAAAGTAAAACGTACTGCACGTTGACCACGCCAACCTTGCCAATGATGTCCTGCTAATAACGTGCCAAAAATCAGCCATGCAAAAATCGTTAAAATGGTTTTATGAGCCACATGTTGGGCAAACATATTTTCTAAACTGATAAAACCACTAATAATGGCTAATGATAATAAACCAAACCCAAAGGCAATAAAATCAAATAAAACGGACTCCATGGTTTGTAAAGGCGGCATTAATTGAATTAACAAAGGCTTGTGTTGCTGACGGTGTTTTTTGAGACTTTTGTTTTGTATGGCCAATAAAACAGCATGAAGGGCAGCCATTAATAACACGCTATAGGCGAGAATGGATAAAATAATATGGCTTTCTGCACCTTTTGGGAGATGCGTTAAAGGCTGATAAGGTGCATGAAATATTTCTGATAACACTAAGCCAAACGCCGCCATTGGAAAGGCAAAAATACTCATGACAAATAATGGCCTATAACTACTAATCGCAATATGAATACAGGCAATAAGCCATGCAATTAAAGAAATAATATTAAACAGACCGAGGTCTAAACCCTGTGTACTATAAATATGTTGTTGAATATTAAAACCATGTAGGGGCAGAGCAATAGCGCCTAAGCTAAGTACAAAAACTTTAGAAGCCGTTTGTTTATTGACAAGGCGATAACATAAGATGCCACTTGCCACCAAATAGCAGGCAACCGCTAAAAATCCTGCAAATTGAGCAACCATAATGCCAAAGACCAATTAGAAACAGAATAAAACTAAGGTATGTCACCGAAAACACGTCGGTAACGAGCAAAAAAGACAATTATAACGACTTTTTCGATGAAACAAGAGAATAGCTATAGCATAAACTGAGCATTTTGCCTATCCTAAGCAATAATTTTTGGACTCGCTATGTTTTTGCCTCCTATTCGCAATGCATAGTTTGTAATTTTGATAAGATTTAGCCAGTAGGCTTTGAAGATAATAAGCGATTTGCCATGTTTGATAATTTAACCGAACGACTTTCCCAAAGTTTAAGAAATATTGCTGGTACAGGTACTTTAACCGAAGACAATATTAAAGATACCTTACGCGAAGTACGCATGGCTTTGTTAGAAGCTGATGTTGCGTTGTCTGTTGTCAAAGATTTTATTGAACGTATTCGTACTCAAGCTTTAGGCCATGAAGTATTACAAGCTTTATCACCTGGTCAAGCCTTTGTTAAAGTGGTGTTTGATGAATTAGTCAAAACCATGGGGGATGCAAATGAGACGTTAAATTTACATGCGTTGCCACCCGCCGTTGTGTTAATGGCAGGTTTACAAGGTGCAGGTAAAACTACGACTGTGGCTAAATTAGCCAAATATTTACAAGAACGCGAAAAGAAAAAAGTTTTAGTGGTGTCTTGTGACGTTTATCGCCCTGCTGCGATTAAACAACTCGAAACTGTGGCGAATGATGTGGGTGCAACCTTCTTCCCATCACACAAAGATCAAGATCCTGTTGCCATTGCTCAAGCCGCGATTGCTGAAGGTAAACTCAAGTTTTTTGATGTGGTGATTGTAGATACCGCAGGTCGTTTGCACGTTGATGCTGAAATGATGGGCGAAATTCAACGTTTGCATGCGGCGATTAATCCTGTTGAAACCTTGTTTGTGGTGGATGCCATGACAGGTCAAGACGCTGCCAATACTGCCAAAGCCTTTAATGACGCTTTACCATTAACAGGTGTGGTGTTAACCAAAATGGACGGTGATGCGCGTGGTGGTGCGGCTTTATCTGTAAGAATGATTACAGGCAAACCTGTTAAATTCATGGGTATTGGTGAAAAAACCGAAGCTTTAGAACCTTTCCATCCAGAGCGTATTGCCCAACGTATTTTGGGTATGGGTGACGTTTTGTCGTTGGTGGAAGAAGTTGAGCGCAAAATCGACAAAGAAAAGTCAGAAAAAATCGCTAAAAAATTGCGTAAAGGTGGCGGTTTTGACTTAGAAGATTTGTTGGTACAGTTTCAACAAATGAAAGCAATGGGCGGTATGGCCAGCTTCTTGGACAAATTACCGGGTATGAGTGGTTCACAAATGCAGCAAGCAGCGGCTGGTGGCGCACCCGAAAAAATGATGAAACAAATGGAAGCCATCATTCAATCCATGACGCCACAAGAACGTCGCAAACCCGATATTATTAATGGTTCACGTAAACGTCGTATTGCCACAGGTGCAGGTGTACAAATTCAAGATGTTAACCGTTTGTTGAAGCAACACTCACAAATGGAAAAAATGATGAAGAAATTGGCAACACCATCGGGTATTACCAAAATGATTCGTGGCATGAAAGGTTTGCAAAATAAGTTTGCCGCAGGCGGTATGGGAATGCCAAATGGTATGCAAATGCCAGATGTTGATCCTAAAGAGCTTGAGAAGTTAATGGGTAAATTGCCGAAAAAATGAAGACCAATGAACTATGGGCCAACTTAGTCTTTTGGCTAGGTTGGCCATTAGCAATTTATGTCACATGGCAGCAAGGGTATAGCCTATGGTTGGCTATCCCTGCAACGTGGTTGGCGTCTACATTTTTTGCGGTGTTTGTTTCTCGATTAATTGGCCTGTTAACTAAAAGTTAACGTGGTAAACACAACAGTAAAGCAATCA
>NZ_CALETI010000336.1 GCF_937920075.1 uncultured Agitococcus sp. | reverse complement strand
GCAAAGTCATAAAAACTTTGTGAGCGATTGTCTCTATAACTAGGAAAAATACTATAAAAGCCACCAACACCAGAACCAGTTAGCCAAAAATCTTTAATGGCTAATAAAGCATTTTCAAAGACAAAGGAACGCTCTTCATAAGCGATATTGGTAGAGTCTAAGCGTTTGGCTAAGGTGTCTAAACCAAACCAAGAACTTAATATTAAAACATCAATAGCAATTAAACTACCAAATAACAAAGCTAATGATTTTGATTTATGATGTTTTCGGTACAACCATAAACCAATGACAGCACAAATCCCAAGGCTAGCATAAAAAGCACTATTTCCACCTCGTGAATGAGATAACACTAAAGCAACCACCATTAAAGCCAAAAAGACACGTAAACGTGCTTTGCCACTAAGCATGGTAATTAAAAAATTTCGAATAGCTGCTCTAAAACCAGCAAATTTATCTTTGTTGATTAAAATTTGATTTACTAATAAACCAATCCCTAAGGCAATACACATTTCTAAATAGCCAGCAAAGTTATTGCGGTTAACAAATGTGCCACTAGCAGAGGTAATTCGATCTCTATCAGCAGCAGCAGCAATACCAAAAACATCAAAAACAGGGCCGCCCAAAACGACTAATACTCCATAAACAGCTTGTAAAACACCTGTAATCACAATTAATTGGGCTATCGTGTTTAGTCTGCGAGGGGTGTTAATAATGGCTAAAGAAAGAATGAAAAACAAACAGTAGGCAATACTTTTTTGTAGTTTATACAGTGTTGCACCTGTATCTAAAGATAAAGACTGCCACTGATTGGCAGCTATATAATTTTGATGATGCGGTGAAATAAGAGTAATGATCTCTGGTGGTAATGGGATTAATTGTAAAGCCGACCATAATGGAATAGCGGCAAAAAGAGCAATCAGTTTTTTATTGTTTATAAGTGCTTTCGGTAAGGTATTTTGTTTGAGTGTGAGTAGCCAAAAAATGAATAATAAGCCAATAAGCAATTCTAATAATGCAGCAGACCAAATACGATGGCTACCTAAGGGAATAGGTGCCCAAAATAAAATAATACAAAAATAAATAAATAAAAAACGTTGCATATCAATAAAAAATTTTTATGTTATAGAAAATAAAAAAGGGTCTGTGTAGACCCTTTTTGGTAAGAAGCTTATTAAGTAGGACTTGCACTACCTGAGCCACCACCGCCACCACCAGTGCTACCAGTACTACCAGCTCCAACACTAATACCAGTTCCAACACTACTAGTATTACTAAATACCCCAGAACCTTGTTGTTGGTTATTATTGGCTGTTTGACCTAATGCAGAATTAATAGCTTGATTAATTGCAGTTGCCTGACTTGGAGCAGCTTGAACAGCAGCTGTTTGAATAGCAGAAGCTTGAGTTGGAGCGGCAGCAGTAGCAGCTGCAACGGCTACAGTAGGGGCTACACCTTTTTGGATGGCAAAAGCAGCAATAGCACCAGCTTGAGTTGGAGCAGCGGCAACAGCGGCACTTACAATGTTGGAAGCATCAGCTGGGTTGTCTGCTAACAATGCAGCCATGGCTTCTTGTACAGTTGCACCTGCTGCAACAGCTTCAGCAATAGCCTGTTGGTTACTTTTGCCTGCTTTTTTGGCGGCTACTGCCTTGGCAGCATCTGCTGGAGCAGCGTGAACAACAGTAACAGGTAACATAGCAGCTACCAAAACTAATCCTAATAATGACTTACGCATAGGATAAACTCCTTTGTATGGATAAAATTAGCCTAATGGCTTTAATAGCTCAAATCGTAGTCTAATCGCTAGCGATTGGCAAGCAAAAAGATGTTATTGATTATATCAAAATGATGATCGGTTCATTTTTGCCGTTGTATGGCAATCAATGAAATCTTGTATTGATAATATTATATACTAGCTCAATTTAATCGTGACTTTGTTAAACAATTTGTCACACTTATGTATACCACCGTTCAATGCCTATATTAGTCAAATGTAGGCGATGATGATTATGGGGTATCCATTGCTGATAAGAAGCTGTTGCTTTTAATAAAAAATCAAATAAGCTGAGATGACGACGTAATACCCGTGTTAAACGGTGTGGCAAGATGGGATTAAATAAACCTGTTTTGTTAAAAAGTTGCTGAGGATTTTTTTTGACCCATAACCAAGACCCCATTTCAAGCGTAAATGACATAAATAAATGGTTGTTTTGATTGTTTAGTTGGTAGTCATACAAATAATCCCATAAGTCGCCATGCGTGGTGTAGTTTAGCGATTGTGGTTCCATTATATAAAAATCATGATGTGGATAGCTTTGATTAAAAATTTCACGCAAGGCAACGGCTTCTGCTAAGTGATAAGGTGGTTGTTTGTGTGCAGCATAAGGAAACCAAATCCTGTCGCGTAAGCCAAAACCTGAATGGCAATCAATAGCCAAGGCAAATGGTCGATTAAGTAATTCTTGTTTGACAAAATTGACTAAAGTTTGTGACTCTAGCTCCATCTGTTGTTGTTTTCCCCGATACCAAGGCAGCCTTTTTGATAATCGTTGTCCTGCTAATGGCCATAAGGTTTTATCTTGAGCGTCAATTGGTGCATTACGCATTAAATCCACGCCATTAGGATTGCTACGTGTATTGTTGAGTAAGCCACCCACATTTAATAAGGGAATAAAGACAATTTTTACTTGTGTTAATAAATGCTGTAAAGAAATATCCCATGTTGTTCGACTGAGTAAGTTTTGTAACCACGCAAGTAATACCTGACTTCCAATACGCTCCATGCCATGTACGCCACCAAAAAAACCAATAATGGGATGAGTAGGGTCTTCACTACCTAAACTGATAGACCAAATGGGCAATTTAAATTGTTTGACATCAATATGGGTGAGAAGGTGGTACTTCGCTTGATTAGGATATTGATTCATCAGTTGATGAAGTTGGTGTAGCTCAGGAAATTGGCTGACAGAGGGGAGAACAGACATAATCAACATCCAGACTTAGAGTGGTGAACTCTAAGTCTGTTAGTAATGTTTAATAACGCAAACCTAAACCTAAAGAAATATTATCTAAATAGGTGTGGTCATCATATTTTTCGATGGAAAAAATGGCAACCCAACGGTTATTGGGGTAATGATCGTAGCGGGTTGGCAAAGTGAGATTTAGATTCATTAAATTACGACTGAGTACCCATAAATAAGCTAAGTCATTTTCACTTCTAAAGCGATAAACCGCATTTTCTGTGCCATAACCTACTTGAAATTGAGCATGACGTTTGTAGCCTGTCCCAATAAATAAATTAAATACTGGTGCATCTGTACCTTCGGGAAAATACACAAAACCGCCACTTTGATTAAAGTTATCACGGGAGTAAGTGGTTTCTCCACCAATACCCCAACCCGGTGTGTGCGTGCTGTGTAAACTTTGGGCAGTATAACCACTGATGGTTAAAGCAGAATTGTATTCAGGAAATTGAATCGGGCGTTGTTCGGCCAATGCAGGCAAAGCAAGGCCTGCTAAAGAAATAAAGGCTAGTTTTTTTAAGAGTGATGGCATGGCATACATTCCGTGCGAAGCAAAAATCAGGCGCATTATGCCGTTTTTTATGCTTTTGGGCTATGGTTAGATACACTTTGCGTGATGATAGATGTTGTTTTGTTATGGTTTTAACAAAAAATCACAACCAACGGCGACGTTTAAAATATAAAAAGGGGACTACTGCTGATAAAAACATCAAGAATAAACCAAACAAATAGCCATGTTGCCATTTGAGTTCGGGCATAAACTCAAAGTTCATGCCATAGACACTGGCGACCATCGTGGGTGGTAAAAACATTACCGAAGCAACCGAGAACATTTTAATAATTTTATTTTGGTTGACGTTAATAAAACCGAGTGTGGTATCGAGTAAGAATTTGATTTTATCAAATAAAAATGAGCTATGAGCAATCAAGGACTCAGAGTCGCGGATAATATCGCGTAAACGTTCACTTTGCTCAGCATTAAGCATACCTGCACGTAACAATAGATAAAGCATACGTTGTAAATCCATCATCGAGATACGTACTTTACCATTAATATCTTCTTGGGTTGCAATATTGGTCAACAAGGTTTCCATGTCGTCGTTTTCGGCATTGCCTAGAACTTGTTGACTGGTTTCTTCTAAATCGGCATGAACACGTTCGAGAATATCCGCTAAATTTTCAACTTTGGTTTCAAACAAGCCCAATAAAATGGATTTGGAATTATTAATATTGACCAAACCTTTGCGGCCACGCATCCGAAACAAACGAAATGCGGCTAGTTCTTCTTCGCGCAGGGTAAATAAACGGTCGCCATTAAAAATAAATGCGGCTGAAATATTTTCGGGATTTTTATCGGCATAATTTAAAAAATAGGAGCTAATGTGTAAGCCAAATTCATTTTCATAAAAACGAGAGCTAGCCTCAATTTCATATAAATCATCAATGGTTGGTAGTTCTTGAGCATAAGCAACTCTTAACCAGTCACGCTCTTCTTCGGTGGGATTAATTAAATCAACCCAAATGACATGTTCTCCCAAATCAGCGGCAGCATTAATGGCTATTTGCTCTATTGCGCCTTTGTTGAGGGAAAAAGCCATTAACATAAATATGCTCACCTTGATGAGTTGTGGGTGTAATTGGTCATTTTAGCAAAAAAGTTTTACAAATTGTTTACTGTTTTGTCATCACTCGTGCAATTGACCACGCTTGTATATGAGTGACTCCTTGTTTTTGCAAGATTTGTGCAATCGTTTTAACGGTTGCGCCTGTCGTAATCACGTCATCAATAATTGCAATATGCGTTTGTTGAATCTTGTTGCTGAGATAAAATTGTTCGGCATTAAGGTTTTGTCGTTGTTTTTTAGATAGCTCTTTTTGGCTTTTAGCTTGGCCTACGGTTTGTAAGAGCTGGTAATCTACAGGAATAGACAAAATTTTGCCCAAATCTTTTGCTAATTCAAGACTTTGATTAAAACCACGTTTAGCGAGTTTTTGCGGACTTAAAGGGACTGGGATTAATAATTGAGGTAAAGGTTGTTTTTGTTTTTTAATTTGAGCGGCCAATGACTGAGCAAAACTTTGGCACAAACCCAAACGCGCTTGATTTTTATATTGGCCGATGAGTTTATTAATCGGAAATTGATACTCAAAAGCACTTAAACAGGCAATAAAAGGCCAATCTTCGGGGTGGCAAGTACACAAATTATCTTCGTTTAGGGGTAAACCACAATACAAACAGGGACGAGTGAGGTGAGGTAAATCTTGATAACAGGCTAAACAAAAACCAAATTTTGCTTGTTTTTGATATTGGCAGCACAAACACAAGGCTTGAGAAGCTAAGATTTGGTTAAAAAATAATCTCATGTAAACTTTTCTATCCTTAAAAAGTTGACGGTAGTCCATTAAAGCGGCAGTATCGGGCGTATAGAGCTAATTTTTAGGATCATATCGAAAATGACGACTTTACGCCACGATTGGAATCGCGCTGAGTTACGCGCTTTGTTTGATTTACCGTTTAATGATTTGTTGTTTCAAGCGCAAACCGTACATCGTCAGCATTTTGACCCCAATGCCGTGCAAGTGAGTACCTTATTATCGATTAAAACGGGGGCTTGCCCTGAAGACTGTAAATACTGTTCGCAGTCAGGTCATTACGATACAGGTTTAGATAAAGAAAAGTTATTAGAAATCGAAAAAGTGGTGCAAGAAGCACAAGCAGCCAAAGACAAAGGTGCAAGCCGTTTTTGTATGGGCGCAGCATGGCGTAGTCCACGCGATAAAGATATGCCTTATGTGTTGGAAATGGTGAAGCGCGTTAAAGGTTTGGGTTTAGAAACCTGTATGACTTTGGGTATGTTAGCCCCCGAACAAGCTAAAGCCTTGGGTGAGGCAGGCTTGGATTATTACAATCACAATTTAGATACCTCACCTGAATATTACGGCAAAATTATTACCACGCGTAGTTATAATGACCGTTTAAATACTTTGGCCAATGTCCGTGACGCAGGCATTAAAGTCTGTTCGGGTGGCATTATTGGCATGGGCGAAAAACGTGAAGACCGTATTGGCTTGTTAATGGAATTGGCGAATTTACCTGCTCATCCTGATTCTGTGCCAATTAATATGTTGGTCAAAATTGCAGGCACACCATTAGGTGATGTAGAAGATTTAGAGCCGTTTGAGTTTGTGCGTACCATTGCCGTGGCGCGGATTTTAATGCCTAAATCCTTTGTGCGTTTGTCGGCAGGCCGTGAAAAAATGAATGAGCAATTACAGGCTTTATGTTTTTTTGCTGGTGCAAATTCGATTTTTTATGGTGAAAAGTTGTTAACCACCAGTAATCCCGAAACCCATGCCGACCGTTTGTTGTTTGAAAAATTGGGTATTAGTGCCTTGCAAGTCGAAACAACCGTGGCAGATAGTTTGCCTGTCGCCAAAAAGATGTTGTGGAAAGATGCGATGGCGGTGTGATTTAGGGACTTCACGGCTTTATTAGTATTTCTTCTAGGTATCATCATGTCTAAAGAGGTTTCAGCGTCGGGTTTTGTGGCAGGCACATTGGTGCATGCCGATAAAGGTTTAGTCCCCATTGAACAGCTTAAAGTGGGGGATATGGTTTTATCGAAGCATGAAAGTGGTGAAGGTGAACAGGCTTATAAACGAGTGGTAAACACGTTTAAATCGGCGGAAAAATTACCTATTGTGAGCGTGTCTTTTAATGATTTATCAAATCGTTTAGGAAGTATGCGTCTTTTTTGTACAGATAATCATCCTTTTTGGAATCCTATCAGCAAAGAATGGACACCCGCAAAAGATTTGAGATTTAACAGTCACGTAGTACTTTATGATTTAAACGATAAAATAGTAGGATTGGATGATGATGCTGGCTATTTAGTT
>NZ_CALETI010000335.1 GCF_937920075.1 uncultured Agitococcus sp. | reverse complement strand
CCGGAACCATGGTTACGGAAGATATGGTGAAGGCTGCCGAAACAAATGCGATGTTTCAGCAAAGTGCTTTATTGTTAACCGTGTATTTGGGTGATAAATCTAAAGTAGCAGCTTTAGATACAGAGTTAAAAGCTATTCAAGCTATTTCAGATCCCAAAGAGCGTGATGCTAAAATGAAGCAATTGGCAGAGAAAAATAAAGCAGTTACTGATGCAGTAATGGCAGATCAAACCAAGGCTCAAGAAGAGTTAAGTAAATTGGAAGCAGAGCAGAGACAACGTGCGATTAATGCAGCATTTAACTTTGCTTTGGGCGTTATACAAGCAAAAGATCTTGTGCCTGCTGGTCAGAGTGCCATAACATCTGTACAGTCTAATCCTATGCAAGCAACAAAATTGGTTGGATTGAAAAATACGGTAAGTGATTTAACAGGTATTGTTGGTAATACTACATTAGCATTAACAACTGTTCCTAGTTTGTTTAAAGCAGCAAAAATTGATGCGCCGATCCCAACATCAAGCTCAGATAAGGCTGTGCCATTTGATTAAAAAAATCTTTTAGCTCCAATAAGGATGAGCTTTGCTCATTCTTATGTCTGATGTAATAAGTAAGGGAAGGCATACTAATGTCAAACAATAATAATCCATTGGTAATTGCGATCAGTGCTATTAGTACTTTGATTGGTGGTGGTGGACTTTATTTGCAATTGGCTGAGCATAATAAGGCTGAAAATGATGCGGTAAAAATTGAAAAAACACAGGTCATTCAGGATGAAGCACAAGTAGTTGAGAAAAAAATAATTGTAGAAAAAATCATCAATGCTCACAGTGACAATCAAAAAACAGACGATATATCAAAATTGGCTGCTTTTAATCTAAAAGATGATACCCCAACTGAACAGTCTAAAAAAGAGTCAAAACCAGTAAAAAGTTCTATGGTAGATGATTTAGAATTACCGCCTGCAAAAGATTTTGATGATTTTGATAAAGACGGGTTTTGATACCTAGATCATTTTTTAGTGTTTAGTTGTGCAAAAAAGCAGAATTTCTTCTGCCTTTCTGAGTCGTTTAACCCATCAACTTCGTGCTTAAAGACACAATTTTTTGATAACCTGTTGGTAACAAACGCTGCATCGCATCAACGACATAAGCATCAGAACCAATTAACGCACGACGTGAGTCTTTTTGTACGGCTTTTAAAATCACATTGGCTGCTTCTACAGGTGTTGTTCTAAACAGTTTTTCAAAGTTTTGTGTGCTTGTTGACGGATTCAAACCAATGCTCTTAATGCTGTCATTCATTTTGGCAGCTTTAGCAATATTGGTTTTAATACCACCAGGATGAACACAAGTGACGCTGACTGGTGCATTTTCGATATCTAATTCTTGGCGTAGGGCTTCGGTAAAGCCACGTACCGCAAATTTACTGGCGTTATAAGCACTTTGAGAGGGTTGAGAGCAAAGGCCAAAAATACTAGAAATATTGATAATATGACCTTCGCCAGAAGCTTTTAAGTATGGTAAGAACGCTTTAGTACCATAGACCACACCCCAGAAATTGATGTTCATAACCCATGCTAATTCGTCATAGCTCATGCCTTCAACGGTGCTACCTAACGCCACACCTGCATTATTAAAAATTAAGTTTACTTTGCCATGATCACGAACAACAGCATCTGCCCAAGCATGTACACCATCTTTATTCGAGACATCTAATTTTTGACTGGTCACATTGACACCAAAAGCTTTGGCTTGAGCAACTGTTTCTGCTAAACCTGTTTCATTAACGTCACTTAACGCTAAATGGCAGCCTTGTTTGGCTAAGTTGAGGGCTAAAGCACGGCCAATACCAGAGCCAGCACCTGTAATCGCAGCAACTTTATTCGTAAAAGATTTCATGGTTTTCTCTCTAAAAGTATAAGGCTTACGCATTTTATTGCGCGTAAGTCCTCAGTGGTCGCCCTTTGGCTTAGGTGGCACAGCACAGGGGCAATGGATATTAATTCCCCCTTTGAATAAAGGGGGGTAGGCTAAAAGTTATTTACTGGTTTGATAGTTTTGAGCATCAAACTGGGCAGTTTTACGTCTAAAGTCAAACGTAAAACCTGGCCAGAGGGTGGTGTTTTTGCCGCTGTCGTTGACATACCAGCTTTTGCAGCCAGTGCTCCATACCGCACTACCTAGTTTGTTTTGTAAGTCATCATTAAAGCGTTGTTGTTGATCGGCTTTCACATCCACTTCTTTCCAGCCATGCTTATTCATTTGTTTTAAGAAGTCCATGACATAAGCGACTTGTGACTCAATCATAAAGACCATTGAGCTATGGCCTAAACCTGTATTTGGCCCCATTAATAAAAATAAATTAGGGAAACCACTCATGGTGCTACCTAAGTAAGCTTGTGCGCCTTCTTTCCATGTATCCAATAAATCGACGCCACCTTTACCAAAAATAGCACCACGAGGAATTGGATCTTGGGCTTTAAAGCCTGTGCCAAAAATAATTGCATCAATTGGACGTTCAACACCATCATCACCAATAATGCTATTGGCACGTACTTCTTTAATGCCGTGAGTAATTACATCAACGTTGGGTTGTGCTAATGAGGGCAAATAGTCATTAGAAATTAAGACGCGTTTGCAACCAAAGGCATAATCAGGCGTGACTTTTTTGCGTAAGACGGGGTCTTTAATCGCTTGACGAATATGGCGACGAGCTTGTAACTCAGGCAATTTCATCACACGTGGATTAAGTACAAAACCTAAAACACGGCTTTCTAATTGCAAATAAATGGCATTACGAATGGCTTCTTGGCTCTTAGGCGCAAGTTTAAACAAGGTACGTTCTGCACTGGTAATGTCACGATCAGGTTTTGGCATAATCCAAGGTGGCGTGCGTTGATATAAATCTAAATGCGCGACTTTAGGCACAATTTGTGGCACAAATTGGATTGCACTTGCACCTGTACCAATGACTGCGACACGTTTGCCTTCAAGCGCATAATCATGCTGCCAATCTTGAGAGTGGAATTTAACGCCTTTAAATTTGTTTAAACCTTTAATGTTTGGATAAGCAGGGGTGCTCAAACCGCCCATGCCACCCACCACAACACGGGCGGTTAAGGTTTTACCTGCTGCTGTTTCGATGCGCCATAATTTATAGTCTTCTTCATAAACGGCTTGTTTCACTTGTTGACCAAATTGAATATGACTTAACAAACCATATTTGCGTGCACAATGTTGCAAATATTTTTTAATTTCGGGTTGGGGAGCATACATTCTTGACCAGTTTGGATTAGGTTCAAACGAGAAAGAATATAAGTGAGATTGCACATCACACGCACAACCAGGATAGTGATTATCACGCCATGTACCACCAACATCATTAGCTTTTTCAAGAATGGCAAAATCATTAATGCCTGCTTTTTTTAAGGCAATACCCATACCTAGGCCAGAAAACCCTGTGCCAATAACAATGATTTGATAATCTGGACTAATCGTGTTCATAAATTATGTTACCAAACTGGACAATAAGTGTTGTCAACTTTATAATTGACAACGATTGATGTCAACATCTAAACGTAGGTTTTTTACAAAAATGACTGAAACATTATCCAATGACAAGAAAAAGCGGTCTTTTCGTGGGGTGAGTGCCGAACAACGACAAGCGGAACGTCAGCAAAAATTGTTAGAAGCAGGATTGCAATGTTTTGGTACACATGGCTTTTATAAAGTGACTGTGCGCGAAATTTGTGCTGAAGCCAAATTAACCGAACGCTATTTTTATGAATCGTTTAAAAATACCGAAAGTTTATTGGTGGCGGTTTATCAGCGTTTAATTCACGATATGCAAAACGTGATTATCATGACGGTGTTAAATGCCGAAGATAAGCAACCTAAAGCGTTAATTAGATTAGGTTTAACTACGTTTTTGCGTTATGTCTCAACCGATCCACGTATTGCCCGTATCTTATTTATTGATGTGCCACATGTGCGCTTTGAAAATAAAGCTTTGATTATGGATACCATGAGTACCTTTGATACCATGTTGCAGCAATTTGGCCGAATTCTGTTTCCTAATTTTCCTAATCAGGGCGTAAATGTGGAATTAGTGACATCGGGTTTAAATGGTGCAAACGTCCATATTGTGATGAGATGGGTGCATAGTGGTTTTAGTTATCCGTTTGAGGAAGTGTTAGAAAGTTGTTACACCATTTTTGCGGCAATGGCTGAGTATTTAGAAAAATTAACTATCACTTAATGATGGACTTTCTGATGGTTTTTCTGTGTCAGAGGTATGTTGGGGATAATGTGCTGCTAAATAATCTTTTAGCCTTTGTTGATCAAAATCAATCGGCTGTGTGGCAGTACGAACAGCAGGAATGCTAATCGCACAGCAATGGCCTTCGACTTTAAAATCGTCTTCGGATAATTGATGTTTATTCATGTCGGCCTCTAGGGTTGATATGCACGTAAAAAATTAGTGACAGCAATGTGAATATAATCATCGGCATTGATAGCGTTAGCAAAAGCAGGCAGTCCGAGTAGGGTGCGCCATTGAGCGTGAGCTTTGATGGTTTCCATAAATTGCATGGCAGCTATATCTGGGCGAGGACAGACAAGCAAACCAGCATCATGATGCCGTTTGATCAAACTGGCTAATAAATCTAAAACATATTTTGGCCCTGTGTTATAAGCTATTTCAGCTAATTGAGGAAAACGATCAGCCTCTGTGGCCAATGCTCGAATTAGCGCAATTCGTTCCACATCAATAGCTGATTCTAAAACACGTTGTGCAAATTGAGTGAGTGTATGCTCTAAATTATCACTTAATCCTTGTGGAATATCTAAATGGGCTAAAAAAACCTGACAACGCTCAGCAAACATTGCAGCAAATAAACCATCTTTATTGCCAAAATATTTATAAACACTGGCTTTTGAACCACCAGTTATTTTAATAACATCATCCAAGCTTGTTCCAGCAAATCCTTTTTCTAAAAATATAAGACGCGCAGCCTTTAATAATGCTTCACGTCGCTGTTCGCCACGATGTGTTTTTGCACAACTAATGATTTGATTTAATATGGATTTAGTCATTTTGCTTAGTATCTAGTACCGATGTTTTTAATATATTGATTTAATTAGATATTTTTAAATAAATGAAATTGTACTTGTCAGTACATTATCAAGATTGATTAAATAATTCAATAGTTGTTATAAGTTTTAAATAGCTAAGTATTTATTGATATTAAGCGTAGTTAAAGAGCTAATGAATAACAATAGCAGAAAGTTAACGAGGAAGGCAAAAAAAGACAAGAGAGGATATCGTTGATATCCTCTCTTTAGTGAGGCTTAAGCTTGAGATTCTTTGGCTAAAATCTCAGCAACGGTTAACGCAACCATATTCACAATACGACGTACTGTGGCAGAAGGTGTTAGCACGTGAACAGGTTTTGCCGCACCTAAGAGGATTGGGCCAATAGTGACACCACTACCAGACGCAGTCTTTAATAAATTAAAGGCAATATTGGCTGCATCTAAGGTTGGCATAACTAACAAGTTAGCATTACCTGTTAAATTAGATTTGGGGAAGGTGGCCTTACGAATTTCTTCGTTTAAGGCTGCATCACCATGCATTTCACCATCAACTTCCAACTCTGGTGCATTGGCACGAATTAAGGCATAAGCCTGACGCATTTTGACGGCACTGGCCGTATTTTCTGTACCAAAGTTAGAGTGAGACAATAAAGCAGCTTTAGGCACAATACCAAAACGACGAATTTCTTCGGCAGCCAATAAAGTCATTTCAGCAATTTGTTGGCTACTGGGTTCTGGATTAACGTAAGTGTCAGCAATAAATAAATTGCGATCTTCAGTCATTAATACATTCATTGCATAGAAGTTTTGAGCATTGGCATTTAAACCAATAATTTGCTCAATATAATCTAAGTGCAAATGGTAGTGACCAAATGTACCGCAGATCATGCCATCAGCTTCGCCGAATTGAACTAACAATGCGCCAATTAAGGTACTACGACGACGTACTTCACGCATGGCTAACTCAATGCCCATTCCACGACGACACATTAAGTCATAGTAGTAGTTCCAGAGTTTTTCGTAGTGAGGTAAGTTGTCTTGGTCAATTAAGGTAAAGTCACTGCCAGCACGAATACGCAAACCTAATTTTTCAATGTGACTGTTAATTGTACTCGCACGACCGACTAATAAAGGATGGGCTAAACCTTCATCAACGGTAATTTGTACGGCACGTAATACACGCTCATCTTCACCTTCACAAAACACAATACGTTTGCTTGGTGCAGCTTTTGCTTGAGCAAAAACGGGCTTCATAATAAATGCAGAGTTATAAACAAACTCAGACAAACGTTGGCGATAAGCATCAAAATCTTTGATCGGGCGTGTGGCAATGCCAGAGTCCATTGCTGCTTTAGCAACCGCAGGTGCAATTTCCATAATCAAACGTTGGTCTAAGGCTTTAGGAATAATGTATTCCGCGCCAAAGCTGTTTGGTTCGCCATAAGCTACTTCGTCACGTTCAACGTGTGCCATACGTGCAATAGCGTGTACGCTAGCAATTTTCATGGCTTCGTTAATCGTGGTTGCGCCTACATCTAATGCGCCACGGAAAATATAAGGGAAACATAAGGCGTTATTGACTTGGTTGGGGTAGTCAGAACGGCCTGTGGCAATAATCGCATCCGAACGCACCGATTTAATTTCTTCAGGCATAATTTCGGGCGTAGGGTTAGCCAAAGCAAAAATAATTGGCTTATCGGCCATGCTAGCAACCATGTCACGCGTGACTAAGCCTGCTGTAGACAAGCCTAAGAACATATCTGCACCTTTCATAATGTCGCCTAAGGTGCGAGCATCAGTTTCTTGGGCATATTTGGCTTTACTTTCGTCCATTTGACGGCCAAAGTGTAAAACACCTTTAGAGTCAGCCACATAAATGTTTTCACGGCGTGCACCAATCGCACACAATAAGTCTAAACATGAAATAGCTGCCGCGCCTGCGCCAGAACAAACAATTTTAATATCTTCGATTTTTTTGTTAACCAGTTTTAAGGCATTTAACAAACCAGAGCCAACAATAATCGATGTTCCATGTTGATCGTCATGAAACACAGGGATTTTCATGCGTTCACGGAGTTTCTTTTCGATATAAAAACATTCAGGTGCTTTAATATCTTCTAAGTTAATGCCACCAAACGTTGGCTCTAAAGAGGCAATAATCTCGACTAATTTGTCAGGGTCACGTTCATCAATTTCGATGTCGAAAACATCAACCCCTGCAAATTTTTTAAATAAAACGCCTTTACCTTCCATCACAGGTTTAGAGGCGAGTGGGCCAATATCACCCAAACCTAAAACCGCTGTACCATTACTAATCACCGCAACCAAATTACCGCGTGCGGTGTAACGAGAGACAGTAGTTGGGTCTTTTTCGATTTCTAAACACGGCGCAGCCACACCCGGTGAATAAGCCAATGCTAAATCGCGTTGATTAGTTAATTGTTTGCTTGGAGTCACCCAAATTTTACCAGGGTGAGGAAATTCATGATAATCCAAGGCGGCTTTACGTAATGCCTCGTCCATAGTATGTCTCGCTTGTGCAAAAAGAGCTTTTATTAAACGACTGATACTCGATAAAAATAGTCGTTGCTCAATGGGTGTCAAATACAATAAAAATATAAACTGAGGACTTAGGCGTTTCACTCAAATTAGCACGTTGTGAGAGCATAAAAGCTACGCTCAGTAACCATAAAAACAGTTTAAATACGAGCAAATCAGTGATAACAACATAAGTCCAAAACTTAGCCATGCTAAGCTTGAAAAAATAAAGTGAGTGAATATAACACTGTACGCATTGCGTGTGGCAATGTCATTGCAAAAAATATGAACTTTCCCTTGGTGAGGGGCAATTAAGTGGCATAGACACTTAATATGCGGCCAGTAAAATCTCTCGTGGGGTGATGAGCTTGATTTTAAAGCCAAAGATCATTGCTTATTACTATAAGCATTGTCTAGCGGGGTATTGTTGATAAAAATACTATGTCTTGCCGATATTAGCAAGCAACAAAGCTTGGACGAAAATGTTTTTAGCTGTAGGGGCTGTGGCAGATAACTGTTATTATCAAAAAACAACAGCCGCTATTATTTTAGGATTCGTTTATGGAACAAATTTTACATCCAAAGGCTCAAACCTTATTAGATGCACAAGTTGCGTATATTCTAAAAAAAATAATTGCAGATGATCTACACCTAACATTAGAGCAAGAGTTGGATTTAGTTTTAGCTAATGCGCCCTTGATTACTTTGAGCGAATGCGTCAGTTCTCTGCAAATTAAACAAACTGTGCATCGTTATGCCATAGAGTTGGATTTGGGGGCAGGGGTGTTTGATATTATGGGTGATATTGCTCGTCGTGTTCATGGTCATCATATTCATCAGCAAACTACTCTAAATGAAATACTCAGCGACCGTCAATTTGAGCAAGTTTTAGATAAAATCTTAGAGTTAAAAAATATTAGAGAATATATTTTGCGCGAAGTGGTCATTAATCCAGTTTATGCGAGTTTAGCATCAGACGTGGTTTATTATGGTTTGCGTGATTATTTATTATCGCAAATGATCGGTGGTAAAAAGCGAGTCCAACGTGTGCAATCCGTGTTAAGCAAAGCAAAAGACTTTGTTAACCATTTACCTCAAGGCTTAGAAGAAGCGATTGAAGATAGCCTTCGTTTATATATTAATCAAAGTATTCGTCATATTATTGCTGAAAGCCGAAGCTTTTTGACGCATATTGATCAAAATAAACTACGCGATAGTATTTTGGATATTTGGGACAATATTAAACAACAACCGATTAGCACTTATCAGCAATTATTAACCAGCATAGATGTCGAAGAATTATGCGTGATGAGTTATGAGTTTTGGCGTGATTTTAGACAAACAACGTATTTTAAAGTCTTATTGGAAGCTGGGATAGACGCATTTTTTCAGCGATATGGTGATGTGACGTTGGATATATTATTAGAGGAAGTTGGTATCAAACGAGATATGTTGCTAATTGATGCTGTAGCTTTTGCACCACCGATTTTAAAAAAGTTGGGTGAAAAAAATTTATTGGAGCCTTTTATTCGTCGTCATTTACACGGTTTTTATGCTTCTGAGGAAGTACAGGCTATTTTGTTGAGTCCTCTTTAACAAATAACTTTGCTCCTTTTGTATAAAAAGGAGCAAACTCACAATGCTAATGTAGATTTAGTAAAGTCCACGTCACAAAAGCACTACAGCCAAACATAGCACCTAAACCTAACCATAAAAATTTAGAGCTAGTGTCCTTTATTGGTTCGGGATATAAATCTGGGTTATCTCGCTCATAGGCTTCAACTAAGGCTTTGGCCTCTTTGAGGCTCAAGGCTTTTTCTTTGCGTACAATATTAATAGCTTCGATTTTGTGGCCTAAGGCTAATGCACCAATAGCATCAAGAGGCATTGGGCAGTGGTAATGGTTGTTCATAATAAAGTTTCCCTTCAATAATTAAGACAGCTTGTCCGTGTAATAGCACACGATTATCTGGTGATAATGTACACCTTATACTACCTGTTCTAGCAGAAAGTTGTTGGGCAACAAGTGTATTTTTGCCAAGTCGCGCACACCAGTAGGGAGTTAATGTGCAATGTGCGGAGCCAGTCACAGGATCTTCATCAATACCATACTTGGGGGCAAAAAAACGACTGACAATATCGGCTTGCTCTCCACGTGCCGAAATAATAACGCCTCGGCCTTCAAGTTGCATAAGCAAAGGCTTATTAATATGCACTTGTTTTACTTGATCTTCATTGGCTAAAACAACTAAATAATCGTCAGCAAAGAGAACTTCTTGCGGCTCAATACCAAGAGCTTGTTTTAGTATTGGTGGTGTTGGGCAAGATGTGGCAGGGCAACTAGGAAAGTCCAAAGTTAAACCATCATCTTCGCGTAAAACTCGTAAATCGCCTCGATAACGGGTTTTAAAGTGAACGACCATGCTTGGATAAGCTAAACAATTAAAAATCACATAAGCGGCAGCTAAGGTTGCATGACCACATAGTTCTACTTCGGTGGTTGGGGTAAACCAACGTATTTCGTAGCCAGTCGCAATAGGGACAATAAATGCCGTTTCAGATAAATTATTTTCGGCAGCAATTTGTTGTAACAAGCCGTCATCAAGCCATGAATCCAGAACGCATACAGCAGCAGGATTACCTTTAAACGCTTGATTGCTAAAAGCATCAACTTGATAAAATGGGATGGCAGACATACAGCAGACCCTATCCTTGAGACGAATTTTAGACACAGTATACAGAGAGATTTAAGGGAGCTTTGTAAGATATTTGCACAATTCTTGCAAAAACTTGCTTGCGTCGTTGTTAACATTTAGGCAGAGTAGGCGAGTTTGACGCAAAAATAGACTTGGAAAGACGGCTATTTTGATAACGTTTTTTGATAATTGGTTACTATTTTTTAAATTCTACGAAATTACAGCTCAGGCTTTAGATACTCATGGCCAAACAAGATAAACCCTTACAAACATTAAAAATAGCTTTTTTAGGCGGACGTGGTTGCGGAAAAACTACGTTATTAGCCAGTTATTTAGGTCATATGGCCAGTAGTCGTTGGCAGAATGAACATCATTATTATCTCAGTACACCAGATTCCAGCGACTCTAAGCGTTTAAATGAGCTATTTCAGGGCTTATGTAATGGTTTTTTTCCCGAAGCGACCATTAAACGTGCCTCCGCTTATCGTTTTCAAATGCACATTCAAGACTGTGAAGGTGTGCCTTTAGAGATTCAATGGTTAGATTATCCTGGTGAGTGGTGGGAGCGTGAACCCGTTGATGAAAAAGAGAAAAAACAACGGGATGACTGTTTAAAACGCATGGTTAATAGTCATGTATGTTTTTTGGTGATTGATGGTGCGCAGTTTCAACGTCATGGTGAAACCTATTTACGCGCCCATTTAGCCCATATGACCAATGAAATTGCCAATTTATTACGCCAAAGTGGCGGGCCAAAGAAAAAAAATAATCCTTTAAAAGATATGGTTTGGGTCATGGCTTTAAGTAAGGCGGATATGTTGGAAAGCCAATTAACCGCCGCCGATTTTGCCGATTTTGTCAATCGTTATGCAGGCGATCAATTAGACACCTTGCGTCAGCGTTTAGGTGAGGCGGGTTGCCCATCGTTTGGCATGAATTATTTAGTCTTTTCTTCGGTATTAGGGGTTGGTCAACGGATTATTGATATTAATAAAACCATCGGTTTAGATTTAATTGCTCCCTTAGCTTTGCGTACCATTTTAGAAAAAGAGCTACAAAATAGCGAAAAATCAGCCGTGTTAAAACGTATTTTTGCAGGCAGTGCCGACCGTGGGGCTTTACAAGCCTTGTTTAATTTATTGCGGCAAATTTTGGCTAAATGGCCAGACCGTTCAACACGCGATTTAGGTGATTTGTTATTTACCAAAGCAGAAACATGGTTAAATGGCCGCGCCCAAGATTTACAAAATGAAATGAATCAATATCAAAAACAAGGACATAGCTTGCAAGTTGCGGAGTCAGTGCTTAAACTCGCCTTAAGTAAGCCCGAAAATCGGCGGTATTTTTATGTACCCTTATTACGAGTTGGGGCGAATCGCTAGAGGTAGGGCATGGAAAATTTAACCATAGACACGCAATTAGTATGGATGACTTGTGGCATAGATGCGGGTTATCAAATTTTATTAGCACCACCTGAAGGTTCTAAATCTTGGGTTGATTTATTAGAAGGGGCTTTTCCTAATTTTGAGTTGGGCGGTTCAAATTTAAAAACTGTTGAAATTAATTATGATGGTAATAAAGCATTGGCTTTAGCGTTTTTCGATCCTGAGTTGTGTGATGCAAGCTCACGCCCGATTAGATCGGAAGAGCA
>NZ_CALETI010000334.1 GCF_937920075.1 uncultured Agitococcus sp. | reverse complement strand
ACAAGCCAATGATAGCTTAGAGCTTGAAACAGCAAATGCTCGTGTGATTGATCCTGCTGTTGTTCCTAGTTTACCTTTTAAGCCCAAGAAAAGTTTGTTGATTGCATTGGCATTAGTGATGAGTTTAGTTTTGGGTGCAGTATTAGCCTTTTTGCTAGATTATTTGGATTCTACATTTAAAGGTGTTGAGGATGTAGAAGACAAATTGGGTCTTTCTGTATTAGGTATGGTACCCATTGTTAAACAAAAGAAAAAAGAAGCTTCTGCTGTACTGTTTTTGGATGACAAACAAAAAAGTTATGCTGAGGCGATGCGTACTGTGCGTACGAGTGTGGTTTTATCGGGCATTGATAAACCGCATAAAACAATTGTATTAACTTCTAGTGTGCCTAGTGAGGGAAAAAGTACCTCTGCGATTAATTTGGCAGTTGCTTTAGGACAAATGGAGCGTGTTTTGCTGATAGATGCAGATATGCGTAAGCCAACAGTGGCCAAGGTGCTGAATTTACCACCAAATACCCCTGGTTTATCCAATTTAGTAGCGGCTACTGCGGATAAAGAGGATTGTATCTTACATATGGAAGATGCAAATATTGATGTATTAACAGCAGGTCTGATTCCTCCAAACCCATCAGAATTATTATCCTCACAAAAATTTGCCGATTTATTGCATAAATTTAGTGAAGAATACGATCGAGTGATTATTGATTCGCCGCCCACATTATTGGTTAGTGATGCTTTATTGATTTCTAAGGTTGTTGATGCTGTTGTTTATGTGATTCGTTCAGATGTTACTTCTCACAATACTGCACGTACGGGCGTTAATCGCTTAGCTGCAGTAAAAGCACCAGTAATTGGCGTAGTATTAAATAAAGTAAATATGAAAAAAGCCGCACAATACTATGGCGCCTATTCAGCATACTATGCTTATGGTTATGGTAGCTATGTTTATGGCGAGGAAAATCAGAAAAAGAAATCTGCTTAGTGCAGTATTTTATCAAACTCACAGAATAAGGCCTTGAATATGAAAACCTATTGGCTTAATATCAGATTACTGCTTGTTTTTTGCGAGTACGCAGAGCAGTGAAAAAAGTAAAAATTCCTCCCGTCATTGTTCGTGTTGCCAGTCAATAATCCGAAAGGTAGGGCAATGAAGGAATAAGCATCTCACCGAATAGGAATGTTCTAGTGACTAAGTGAGGTGTGCGGCAGGACATTGCCGTCTTGTAGAAGGAATCTTCGCCCTTTGAGGGTGGGGAGGATGTCAAGTTAAAAAGCTCCTTTGGGAGCTTTTTTATTGCCCTGTTTAAATGTGGGCAATAAAAAAGGAGAGCCTAAGCTCTCCTTTTTAAATGCTATGCAGTAGCTATTACTGAGCAGCTGGAGCTGGAGCAGCAGCAGCGTCAGCTGGAGCAGCGGCTGGAGCAGCAGCGTCAGCTGGAGCAGCAGCAGGGGCAGCAGCGTCAGCTGCTGGAGCTGGAGCAGCTTCTGGAGCTGGAGCTGGAGCAGCTGTTTCAGCAGCTGGAGCTGGAGTAGCTTCTGGAGCTGGAGCTTCTTCTTTCTTTGCACAACCAGCAAAAGCTAAAGCAGCAATGATAGCAGCAGATACGGCGATGTTCTTGATTTGCATGATGTCTCTCTCAAATTGCAAAATAAATGCTCATTACGACCCGCTTTTTGAATACTTACACAGTATTTGTGCAAAAAAACAGCATCTCACTAAGCGGCGTCCGAGATTGTAACACTTTATTAAATAGATTGCATCCTCTTTGTAGGACAATTTAATACAGAATGTTTTTTGGCCGCTTTCCATAGTACAATTCTTAACATTGACGAACGAAGTTGGATAAACGAATGAAACTGCTACGATTGATTGCTTATAGTTTGATAATTTTTACGATGGGATGTAGTTCATTAATTGCAGCTAAGGGTGAAAAGTTTGGTCAAGACTTTTCTGGTGCGATTATGGAAAGCGATGATCCTATTTATATTCAACAGGCACTTCCAGCTTATTTATTATTATTAGATAGCTTAGTTAAAAGTCCTGAACCACCAATTATGTTACTGAAAGCATCCGCTGATTTGCATAGTGCCTATGCTGGTGCATTTGTTGTAGAGCCAATAAGAAGTAAAGGATTTCATCAAAAAGCGTTAAATTATGCGTTGCGTGCTTTATGTTTAGAGCATAAAGATTTATGTGAAGTTAAATCGTTATCTATTGAGCAACTAAGTCCAATTTTAAATAAAACAACAATAGATGATGTTTCTATTTTATATACGGTAGCTACAACATGGGCAGGTTGGATTCAGGCCAATAGTGATGATTGGACGGCAATTGGTGACTTGGCAAGAGTTAAAATGATCTTGGATCGAATTTTACAGTTAGATGACACTTATCAACAGGGAAGTGTTCATTTATATTTAGGCGTATTAGCAACAATTTTGTCACCTACTTTAGGTGGGCAACCAGAGGTTGGTAAGCAACATTTTGATAAAGCATGGGATTTGTCAAAACAACAAAATTTAATGGTTAAGGTATATTATGCAAAAAATTATGCACGGATTTTATTTGATCGTGAATTACATGATAGATTGTTGAACGAAGTGCTAAGCGCAGATCCTCATGCAGGAAATTTAACCTTAATGAATGTTTTAGCACAACAACAGGCCAAAAATTTATTACAATCAGCTGATGATTATTTTTAAAATTTTGATGGTTAATTTTTAGAGAACTTATCGTAATGAAAAAAATTGCTCTTCTTTTTGCAATGGCGGCTGTGATCAATCCAGCTTACGCATTAACATTAAAAATTGCCACATTGTCACCAGATGGATCTGCATGGATGACTAAAATGCGTGCTGGTGCAACAGAAATTGAGCAAAAAACACAACAGCGTGTCACCTTTAAATTTTATACAGGTGGTACGATGGGTAATGATCGTGCTGTGTTAAATAAAATTAAAATTGGTCAATTGCATGGTGGGGCGGTAACTGCTGGAAGTTTGTCTGATTTTAATAAAGATACTCAAATTTATTCGATGCCTTTATTGTTTAAAAATTTTGCCGAAGTGGATTATGTGCGTGCAAAATTTGATACTGTCATTTCTAAAGGTTTAGAGCAGGGTGGAATGGTTAACTTTGGTTTTGCCGAAGGCGGTTTTGCTTATGCTATGTCAAAGACAGCACCGATTCCTTCCGTGACACAGTTGCGTAAGCAAAAGGTTTGGATTCCTGAGAATGATGTTCAAGCAGCAGAAACCTTAAAGGCATTTCAAGTAACGCCTATTCCTTTGTCCTTAGCAGATGTGCTGCCAAGTTTACAAACTGGCATTATTGATACCGTTGCGTCTTCTCCGATTGGAACACTCGCTTTACAATGGCATAGTCAAGTTAGATATTTAACGGACTTGCCATTAAGTTATTTTGTGGGTGTATTAGCAGTTGATCAAAAAGCATTTAATAAAATTGAACCAGCGGATCAGACAATTGTTCGTGAAGTGATGCAACGCGTGTTTAGAGATATTGATAAGCAAAATCGCCAAGATAACGTAGCTGCATATAATGCATTATTAAAACAAGGGATTAAAGTGGTCAAACCTTCAGTTCAAGAGCAAGCAGAATGGGAAAAAGATGCCTCTATTGCCACTCAAAAAATTGAACAAGCTGCCATTGTTAATCCTGCTACCTTACAAGCGTTGCGTATCCATTTAAAAGCCTTTAAACCCGCAGCGAAGTCATAATGAAAAAAGCACTCAATATGCTCCTGACGGTCATTCATCGTTTAGAAGATAGTATTCTAGTCGGCTTATTATTAACCATGATAGGTTTAGCCGTCAGTCAAATTGTGCTTAGAAATTTGTTTGATACAGGCATTACGTGGGCAGATTCATTATTAAGAATACTGGTGTTATGGATTGCATTAATTGGTGCATTGGTGGCAACACGTCAACAACAGCATATTAATATTGATGTTATTTCTCAGTTTTTACCTGCAACGGTAAAACGTTTGGTTGCTGCCTGTGTCGCGTTATTTAGTGCTGTTGTATGTGCGATGTTGGCTTATTATTGTTTTGACTTTGTGAGAATGGAGTATGAAGCTCCTGTCATGGCGTTTGCCAACATTCCAACATGGTGGTGTGAAAGCATTATGCCGATTGGTTTTGCACTAATGGCAATTCGGTTTACGTGTCAGTCTTTATTATTGTTAATTAATGCAGAACTCAAGGAATCTAGCACATGACTATTATGTTGGTCGTGTTATTAATTGTCATGGCGTTGTTAGGTGCGCCGTTGTTTGTGGTGTTGGCAGGAGCCGCAGCAATAGGTTTCACTCAACAAGATACTTCATTAACAGTATTGGGTGTTGAGTTGTATCGTTTGGTGGATACCCCTATTTTATTAGCCTTACCATTATTTACCTATGCAGGTTATTTATTGGGCGAGGGTAATACTTCTCAACGTTTAGTGCGTCTGATTCGTGCTTTATTGGGATGGATGCCAGGTGGTTTGGCGATAGTCGCTTTTTGTACGTGTGCCTTTTTTACTGCGTTTACAGGCGCAAGTGGTGCGACGATTGTCGCTTTAGGGGCATTATTATACCCAGCCTTAAAACAAGCAGGATACACCGAAAAATTTTCTTTGGGATTGGTAACAACATCAGGTTCTTTAGGCTTGTTATTGCCACCATCATTACCATTAATTCTATATGCGATTATTGCCCAACAGTTGCCTCAAGGTTCTGGTGTTAGTATTGAAGCGATGTTTAAAGCGGGTTTGCTACCTGCCTTAGTGATGATTGTATTGTTATCTATATATGGTTATTGGATAACACGCAAAAATCCTATTCCATTACAGCAGTTTTCTTGGACTGAGTTAAAACAAGCAACAGCCGAAGCCAAATGGGAATTACCCATGCCTATTTTTGTCTTAGGTGGTATTTATGGTGGTTTTTTTGCGGTGTCAGAAGCAGCAGCAGTGACTGCTTTATATGTAACAGTAATGACGGTATTGATATATAGAGAAATTACTTTAAAACAACTTGCACGTATTATGCGTGAAGCTATGGTCATGGTTGGAGCAATTCTATTGATTTTAGGCGTTGCGATGGCCTTTACCAATTGGCTAATTGAGGCTGAAATCCCTACTAAGCTATTTGAATTAGTTCAACAATATATTCATAGCAAATGGACATTTTTATTGTTGTTAAATATCTTTTTGCTGATTTTAGGCTGTTTTTTAGATATTTTTTCTGCATTAGTGATTATGGTCCCCTTGTTACTACCAATGGCAATTGGCTATGGTATTAACCCTATACACTTGGGCATTATTTTCTTAGCTAATATGGAATTGGGGTATTGTACGCCACCTGTGGGTATGAATTTAATGATTGCCAGTTATCGTTTTAAACGTCCCATGATAGAGTTATATCAAGCGGCAATTCCATTTTTATTGGTGTTAATGGTTGCTGTATTGATTATTACCTATGTGCCTTGGCTGAGTATTGGTTGGTTTTAAGGCAAGCGATTGGGAGAACTTTATTGAGTTCTCCTAATCACACATATTCGATTTTTTCTGATTTTCTATAGACATTAAAGCACAGATTTCTTTTTGTTTTTGATGCATTCCTACTAAGCTGAGAGCAAAAATACGTTCTTTGTTGTTGAGTTGCTCATTTAAATTCCATGAAATTGAACGTTCGATAGCATTTGCAATTAGCTTATGAGTGTTTTGATCTAATTGAGACCACAAGGCTAATCCTAATTCGACAGTAATACGAATCACATCAACTTCATTTTTGCCTAGTTTATTGGCAGTATGTAAGGATTGGATAAATTCATTATCAATATCACCAAAACGGGCTTTAATCACTGCAAAATAAATATGGCTATATGGCCATGTAGGGCGTTGTGCTAGTGCAGTGCGGTAATGGCTTAAAATATTTGCTTTGATGTTTTTTTGTTCTTCGATAGGAATGTTGGGGGTATTGGCTAAGTACCATAGTTGCATATCTGCAAAAGCGGTATAAAAATCAGCGTTGTAGGGGGTTAGCTTAATGCTTTGGCGGTATTTTTCGCTAATGTCTTGGTATTCTTCGGGGCTAACAGTGTAGTTTGGTTTGCTTAGACGCAAGTTTTGCCATGTTTCAAAATGGCTTTGTGCTTGAAATTGATACAGACCAGCAATCCCTGTTTGTGTTGCCCAAATTGCAAAAGCTGCGGCCATTAAAATTAATGGAAAACGAATGATTGGATGAGCAATAGACAACATAACGGTGATTTCTGAGCGAAAAGCAAAAAATAATCTTCGCTATATACCATAACTTTGTCGCTTTTGTTAGCTAATCTCTTTTATAAAAGCGCAAATTCCCGTACAATGCTCGCCCTTTGAAGACTACGATCTTAAAACTAGGCAGATGTTTAATCATAAATTGATAAAATCACCTATTTTAGAGTGAGTCTTGATTTGTAGGACTGACGCGGTTGTCGCTGATCTGTTCGTTAAATCATCTTTAGATGATGTATAACGAGCAAAACCCGCTAGTTGCGATGCAAAGCGTAAGTCATATTCTTTTTTGTGGAATACAATTATGGTCGTTATTCGTTTAGCTCGTGGCGGTGCCAAAAAGCGTCCTTTTTATCAAGTTGTTGTGACTGACAGTCGCAATGCTCGTGATGGTCGTTTTATTGAACGTGTTGGTTTTTTCAACCCAGTTGCTCAAGGCGCTGCTGAAAAAGTGCGTTTAGACACTGATCGTTATAACTATTGGATCAGCCAAGGTGCTCAACCTTCTGATCGTGTTGCTCAATTAGCAAAAACTGCTGTTACTGCTTAATTGTGTGATGGCCATTCCTGCAATTGACCAATTATTAACAATTGGCCGTATTCAATCTGCTTATGGCATTAAAGGTTGGGTATGGATTTATGCTAATACAGAGCCAATGGACAATGTCTTTGCTTATACCCCATGGTATTTGCAAATTGGTAAAGATTGGCGTGAAATTGAGGTTGTTGAGTGGCGAGAACAAGGTAAAGGTATTATTGCACGTTTGGCTGGTTGTAATGATCGTAATGCTGCTGAAGCTTTACACAATGCAATTATCTGGACGGCAAAAGCTAATTTACCAGACCTTCCCGAAGGTGATTATTACTGGTCAGACTTAGTTGATTTACAAGTTTGGACAGTGAATGGTCAATTATTAGGGCAGGTGTATAGCTTAATGGAAACGGGTGCCAATGATGTGTTGGTTGTCCGCGCTTGCGCAGGCAGCATAGACAGTCAAGAACGCCTTATTCCGTGGATTCCTGAACAAGTTGTGACAGCTGTTGATATTGTTAATCGCCGCTTGGTGGTGGATTGGGATATTGACTTTTAAATCGCGAGAACACGGTGATGTGGTTTGGCGTTATTACGCTATTTCCTGAGATGTTTAAAGCTATTTCTGACTTTGGCATGACGGGGAGAGCAGTAAAGCACAATTTGCTTCAGTTAGAAATGTGGAATCCACGCGATTTTACGGAAGATAATTATCGTCGGGTTGATGAGCGTCCCTACGGCGGTGGGCCGGGTATGGTGATGTTGATTGAGCCATTGGCGAAGGCAATTGTTGCTGCAAAAGCACGTGCTGCTAGTTTAGGTATTTCTGCGCCAGTGATTTATTTGTCGCCTCAAGGGCAACAATTTAATGAGGTAGCGACACTAGAATTAGCCCAAGCTGAAGGGTTTATTTTGTTGTGTGGTCGTTATGAGGGTGTGGATGAGCGCTTGCTAGCACAATATGTTGATGCGGAATGGTCAATTGGTGATTACGTGTTGTCTGGTGGTGAGCTACCAGCCATGGTGCTAATTGATGCAATCAGCAGACGTATTGATGGAGTATTAGGGGATAAACAATCAGCGGAGCAGGACTCTTTTGTGTCTGGTTTGTTAGATTGCCCACATTATACTCGACCAGAAGTGTATCGGGGGATGGCTGTTCCTGATGTTTTACTCTCAGGTAATCATGCACTGATTCAGCGGTGGCGATGGCAAGAAAGTCTGCGTCGTACTTTAATACGCCGTCCTGATTTGTTGGCTTCTGCAACTTTGAATGCAGAGCAGCGTCGATTGTTAACTCAAATAAAACACGAGTTAAGCAATGACGATATAGGTCAGTCTAATTAATGATAGAATTTTGCCCAGTGCTTAAGTTCTAATTAAGACTGTGAATTAACAGTTATATGCGCCGAGTGATAACTCATAGCCTCTGTAACTTATCAGTATTTATAATCACATACTGATTCTTTTTAGGAGTTTTACCATGAGTGGTAAGCACCCAATTATTCAGAGCATCGAACAAGCTCAAATGAAACAAGACGTACCTGCTTTTGGTGCTGGTGACACTGTTGTTGTCCAAGTAAAAGTAAAAGAAGGTGATCGTGAGCGTTTACAGGCCTATGAAGGTGTTGTAATTGCTAAGAAAAATGCAGGTTTAAACTCTGCTTTTACCGTACGTAAAATTTCTAACGGTGTTGGCGTTGAACGTGTTTTCCAAACGCACTCTCCATTAGTTGCTTCTATCGAAGTTAAACGTCGTGGTGCTGTACGTCGTGCTAAATTGTACTACCTCCGTGATCGTACTGGTAAGTCTGCACGTATTAAAGAAAAATTGGTTGCTCGCGCTAAATAATTTGCGCAAGACTTACGCATTGCTCTGCAATTAGCGCGTTTTATGAACATAAAACCGTTATAAACGGTTAAAATGTAAATAAATAAGCGATAACCGCGTAAGTCTTATAAAAACAACGGATTTTTGATAAAAAAGCGACTTTGATAGTCGCTTTTTTTATGGATTGAATAACAATGACCGAAAAGCCAAAAAATACGCGTCAACGTCGAGCAAAAACACGTACTTTAGCACCTATTGTGTTGACTGATGATCAAGCAGGCCAAGAATTGCAATGGTTACGAGACCGTTTGGTGGCTCAAGCTTTAAGTCAGCATAGTATTAATGCCTATTTGCAAGATTTAAAACAATTAGTTTTGTGGCGTGGTAAAGCACTTTCACAATTCGATAAAACTGATTTTGCGGAGTATTTACGTTTTTTAGCCGAAGAGGGGCGTAATCCACGTTCGGTGGCACGTTGTTTGTCGGCTGCAAGGCATTTTTATCGTTTACAGATTGCCGAAAAACATTTGCAGATTGATCCTACTTTAGATTTAGAAAGTCCTCGTTTGGGGCAGCCTTTGCCCAAAGTTTTATCAGAGCAAGATGTTGAATCATTATTAAATGCACCTGATTTAAATACAGCCTTAGGTTTGCGTGATAAAGCGATGTTAGAGTTATTATATGCCTGTGGTTTGCGTGTGACAGAGTTGGTCTCACTGAGTTTAGATGAGCCTAATCTGCGTGCAGGTTTTATTCGGGTTAGGGGTAAAGGCAGTAAAGAGCGATTGGTGCCGATGGGAGCAATGGCAAGGGATTGGTTGATTGAATATTTACAAGAGGGGCGGCCAGAGTTGGTGCGTGGCCAAGCGAATGAGGCTTTGTTTCCTAGTCGTGTTGGCGGTTTTATGAGTCGGCAAAATTTTTGGTATGCGATTAAAGCGTATGCCAAACAAGCGGGTATAGAGCGAGAACTATCGCCACACACATTACGCCATGCTTTTGCCACACATTTGTTAAATCATGGGGCTGATTTACGTGTGGTACAAATGTTGTTGGGACATAGCGATTTATCAACCACCCAAATTTATACCCATGTGGCAAGAGCGCGATTACAGCAATTGCATCAACAGCATCATCCGCGTGGCTAACAAAAAATCACACAATGACCGCATATTTAGCGATAAGCTAAAAAAAATTGGAGTTATCACATGATTAAGTTTTCACATTTAGCCTTATCGCTAAGTTTAGTAATGACCAGTGCTTGTTCTCAGGCAGAACCTCCCGTCGCGGCTGATAATAAAAAAGCGGTGACGACAGTCAGTAGTGCCGAGCAAAGTAAAGTCGAAGAAGTGATTCGTGCTAATTTAAAGAGTGCTATTCCTGATGCAGAGATTACCTCTGTTAAGCAAAGCGTGGCAGGGCTATATGAAATTAAGGCCAAGGGTTATGGTACGGCTTATATGACGGCTGACGGTCGTTATATGATACAAGGTGAAGTGATTGAGTTAAATGGTGCTAAATTAACCAATATTACTGAGCAAGGCATGGCTGCACATCGTAAAGAGTTATTAGCATCTGTTCCTTTAAAAGATATGGTGATTTTCCCTGCCGCAAATGGCAAAGCTAAAGGTGTTGCTTATGTGTTTACCGATGTTGATTGTGGTTATTGCCGAAAAATTCATGAAGAAATTCCTGTATTAAGTCAAATGGGTATCGAAATCCGTTATTTGGCTTTTCCAAGAGCGGGTTATCCCTCACCAACGTCTCAAAAAATGGATGCTATTTGGTGTGCTACAGATCGTAATGCGGCAATGACCGCCATGAAGCGTAATCAGCCTGTCACGCCTGCAAGCTGTCAAAACCCAATTAAACAACAATATGAGCTTGGTCAAGAAGTGGGAGTTCGTGGTACACCAGCTGTATTTTTAGAAGATGGTACACAAGTCGGTGGTTATTTATCGGCAAAAGATATGGCTGCATTAATGAAAATTAAATAAATTATTCTACAAAATCGACTTAGGCAGATTGTTTAATGCCTAAGTCGCATCTCTTGTCTAATCTCTCTACATTTTTTTGATAAAGCGTTATATCATTAGCGACTTTTATTCTTGAATATATAATCTCGTTACATAATAGGTGATAGGGTGAAACCAGTTAAAATTGGCATCGTCGGGCTAGGTACAGTCGGTGGCGGTGCGTTTAATTTATTAAAAGCGAATGCCGCAGAAATTAGTCGTCGAACTGGCCGCGATATTATTGTCAGTCATGTGGGCGCGCGTCGTGATTATCCACAATATGATTTAACTGGTGTCACTGTTAGCCGTGATATTTTTGCGGTGGTCAATGACCCCGAAGTCGATATTGTGGTCGAAGTGATTGGTGGCACAACCACCGCGCGAGAATTGGTGTTACAAGCGATTGCTAATGGCAAACACGTAGTGACAGCTAATAAAGCCTTATTAGCCCAATATGGTAATGAAATCTTTGGCGCGGCTGAAGCAAAAGGCGTCTTTGTTGCTTTTGAAGCGGCTGTTGCTGGTGGTGTGCCAATTATTAAAGTGTTAAGAGAAGGCTTATCTGCAAACCGTATTGATTGGTTGGCAGGTATTATTAATGGTACAGGCAATTTCATTTTGACCGAAATGCGTGAAAAAGGTCGTGATTTTGCCGATGTCTTAAAAGAAGCCCAAGCCTTAGGATATGCCGAAGCAGATCCAACCTTTGATGTTGAAGGGATTGATGCTGCGCATAAATTAACTATTTTGGCGTCTTTGGCTTTTGGTATTCCGTTGCAATTCGAAAAAGTCTATACCGAAGGTATTACTAAACTAACGCGTGAAGACGTGAGTTATGCCGAAGAATTAGGTTTTAGAATTAAGCATTTAGGCATTGCTCGTCGTACTACAGATGGTATCGAATTGCGTGTTCATCCGACTTTAATTCCAGAGCAGCGTTTAATTGCTAACGTCAATGGCGTTAAAAATGCGGTCTTAGTCCAGTCTGATGCGGTTGGCTCGACCTTATATTATGGCGCAGGTGCAGGCGCAGGCGCGACAGGTTCTGCTGTCGTTGCCGATATTGTGGATATCGTGCGTTCGTTGAATGTAGAAAATATTAACAGTGTACCGCATTTAGCGTTTCAGCCTGATGCCTTAGCCGATATCCCCGTATTACCAGTTGAAGCGGTAAAAACTGCTTATTATTTACGTTTACAAGCTAATGATAAATCGGGTGTATTGGCCGATGTGACGCGTATTTTGAGTGAAAATGGCATCAGCATTGAAGCGATTTTACAAAAACCTGCTCATGAAGCAGGTACAGTACCTGTGATTATTTTAACTAAGCCTGTCATTGAGCGCGAAATGAATCGTGCCATTGGTGGTTTAGAAGCTTTAGCTGATATTGTTGCACCTGTGGTGCGTGTTCGTTTAGAAGCCTTAGATGCTTAACCCATTCCCGACTTCCACTCAACGAGTGAGAGTAGATGTTTTTGTAGAGAGAAAATTATGCGCTACACAGGTTTAATTAACAGATACCGTGATTATTTACCTATTTCTGACGATACCCGTATTATTTCTTTAGGTGAAGGTAATACACCTTTAATTCGCTTAAAAAATATTCCCAAGCTCATTGGCAAAGATGTCGATATTTATGTCAAATATGAAGGCTTAAATCCAACGGGTTCTTTTAAAGACCGTGGTATGACCATGGCGGTGACGAAAGCGGTTGAAGAGGGTAGCCAAGCAATTATTTGTGCTTCTACAGGTAATACCTCTGCGGCTGCCGCTGCTTATGCTGCACGTGCTGGCATTAAAGCGTTTGTGTTAATTCCAGAAGGCAAAATTGCCATGGGTAAATTAGCTCAAGCTATGATGTATGGCGCGATTACCTTACAAATTCGTGGTAATTTTGATGATGGCATGGAATTAGTTAAACAAGTGGCCAGCCAAGCACCCGTCACGATTGTTAACTCAGTGAATCCATATCGTTTGCAAGGTCAAAAAACCGCTGCCTTTGAAATTGTTGAAGAATTAGGTCGTGCGCCTGATTATCATTGTTTGCCAGTTGGGAATGCAGGTAACATTACCGCGCATTGGATTGGTTATTGCGAATACTCCACGCCAGCAGGTCACAAGCCAACTGATTCTTGTTCTTTCTGTAATGGTCATTGCCGTTTTACAGGTGGCCCAATGAATGGTAGCCGTCCAAAAATGATTGGTTATCAAGCTGCAGGTTCTGCACCATTTATGCGTGGCGCAGCAGTCAAAAATCCTGAAACTGTTGCTACCGCGATTCGTATTGGTAATCCACAAAGCTGGGCACAAGCCTTAAAAGTCCAAGAAGAATCTGGTGGTTGGTTTGATGAATTAAGCGACCAAGAAATTTTGGATATGCAACGTCAATTAGCGATGTATGAAGGGATTTTCTGTGAGCCTGCTTCTGCCGCCTCCATTGGTGGTGCGATTCGTGACATTAAAAGTGGCCGTATTCCAGAGGGTTCAACCATTGTTTGTACCTTAACAGGTAATGGCTTAAAAGACCCAGATACCGCAATTGCTCAATGTAATAATACCGCTGTATTAAAAACCATTGATGCCACTTTAGACCAAGTGCGTGATAGTATTTTGCAGTCTATGGGATTGTAATGTTGGCTATATGCGACAGGGCTGCTAAATAAGCAGTCTCAGTTCTATATTAGTTAATAAAAGCCTCATCTAACTTGATGAGGCTTTTTTTTTGAGCGAAAATCTATTATAAATATCTAAATTAGTATTAAAAACAGAGCTTATTTAAGAGATAAATTATGAATCAAATTCTTGCAGCGCATTCGGTGAGCATTTCGGAATTAAAACGTAATCCAACGGCTATTTTAGAGCAGGCGGAAGGTTTACCTGTAGCTGTGCTTAACCACAACAAACCTGCGGCCTATTTGTTGGCGGCTGAAACTTATGAAAAGCTGATGGAGTTATTGGATGATTATCAATTAACACAGTTAATTACAGCTCGTCAGCATGAAAAATCTCAAGCGATTGAGGTAAATATAGATGACTTATAAATTAAAGTTTTTGCCTAGTGCATGGAAAGAGTGGCAAAAACTTGCGCCCGTCATTCAAACACAATTTAAGAAAAAGTTATTAGAGCGTTTAGAAAATCCAAAAGTCCCAGTCGATAAACTCAGTGGTTATGAATCGGTATACAAAATTAAATTACGCACAGTAGGTTATCGTTTAGCTTATGAAGTAAACGATGGTGAAATTACTGTATTAGTTTTAATCATAGGTAAACGTGAGAACAATGAGGTTTACGATAAATTAAAAAGCAGAATTAAACATCTACCATGACCAAACTTATTAAACAACGTCCCATTACCCCTATCTCCGATAGTCTGATGGTAATATTGTTATTATCAATAGCAATAATTTTATAGTTAAGGAGTATTAATGAATTATCCAGCATTTGAGCGAATTTTATATGAGTTATTGTTGGAAGCAGAAAACGAGATGCGTTTTAATGAGGGACGTGCGTTGACACATCTCAAAAGTGTGTTTAAGTCAGAGTTACCGCCCTACCATCAAGACTCTTTAAAATATTTGGTTTCTTTGGCAAGAAAAATGCTGCAAGAGGCAGAGCTTTTGTCTGCAGAGCGTAGAGGCGTGAGTATTCCATTTACCATTAGCAATAAAGGCATTGATTTTTTAAACAAGAAGAAAAGCTTAAAACTAAATGAGATTTCTTTTTTAGAATTGATGGAACACTCAAGTTTTGTAAATTTTATTAACTATCAAGTGACAATACGTATTAACCAACGCTATGAGCAAAAATATGATGATGCAGAGTATCTATCTGAATTAGCAGAAGATTCAAAAAGACATCGCATTTTGCATCAAGCTGATGAATTTTTGAAACAGTTTGATAATGAAATAAATAAGAGAATTAGGTTTTTTAATGTTTATGATATGAGAAAAGAAGATGTTAGTACAAGTGTACTAAATAAGGTGACGGTAGCATCAGCAATTAATCGCTGTGTTAATTTGTTAGCAGATAATAAGCCTGAGCCCAAAAAACAAGACAAACAATTTTCGAATAGTGATATTTCTCATCTAATAACAGAGCAGCATAAAAAGCTCCGTGAAGAATTATTGTCTAAAGTAAAGAGTATTAGCCCGAAACAATTTGAAGAACTATCGGTATTGATTTTGGGGCATTTGCTTTATGAAGGCCAGCCACTAGAAGAGTTTAGAAAACATCTCACACAACAAGGTCAATCTGGAGATGGCGGTATTGATGGTATTGTGACTAAATATGACCGTATTCGCGGTAAAGTTATTCATTATGTACAGTCAAAAAGATACACCACAAATTCTGTGCAACGTCCAGAGGTTCAACGTTTTGTAGGTGCATTAGACCCACATCGTGCAAAAATTGGTGTGTTTATGACAACATCTAAGTTTACTGAAGGTGCAGAGGAATATGTTAAAAGCCTAAATATGTATGATGTGCGTTTAATAGATGGTGTTGAATTAGTTGAAATGATGATTGAGTGTGGGATTGGTGTCAAAAAATTAAAAAATATTGAATTACTAGAAATAGATAATCAATTCTTTAGTAATCAACAAATACTGTCAAAATAAAAGGAAAGATTTGATGGATAGTACGTTATTGCCCACTGTTAATCAGACACAAATTCTGTTGATAGACTTGGAGAATTGCCCGAGTCAATTAAATGTATTATTGAAAGATTTGGAAAAATTTCAGCAAGTAATTATTTGTTATGCCCAAACTGGTGCAAAAATCCCTTTAGATTGGCTAATGCCATTAAACGAAATGATTAATCAACAACGATTAAAAATTATCAAAATGCCCAATACAGGTAAAAACGCCGCTGATTTTGGTATTTGTTTTTTGGCAGGTATGCTAATGGCTGAGCAGCCCAAAAACACCCATTTTGTTATTGTGTCAGATGATGCCGATTTAGACCATACCATCAAATTACTCAAAAGTTATGGTCGAACAGCAGAGCGTATTAGTTTAAAAAAAGAAGAAGTGACGACAACGATTGTAAACATTAAAGAAACAACCTTAAAAGGTTATTGTCAAAAATTAATCATACAGCAAAAAAATAGGCCAAGTAGCCCAACGAGCTTATTAAATAGTTTACGCTCATATTATGGTCAAGACCTGAATGCTGCCGAAAGTTCATTTAATCAGTTGCTAGAGCTTGGCTTAATCACGCTAACTGCAAATAATAAAGTGACTTATCACGATAACAACATTAGCCAATACGCAGCCTAACAATATCTAGCGACTTTTAATGTATGACCAAACTTATTAAACAACGTCCCATTCCTCCTATCTCCGATAGTCTTCAACATTTGCATCCTGTTTTAGCGCGAGTTTATGCCGCACGTGGAATACAACATCCACAGCAAGTGCAACATCAGCTAAAAACCTTAGCACGACCAGAACAATTATTAGGAATGCCTCAAGCCTTAGCCTTACTTACTCAGGCTTTACAACAGCAACAACGCATTTTAATTGTCGGTGATTTTGATGCCGATGGCGCAACCAGTACCAGTGTGGTGGTGTTAGCCTTGCGTGCGATGGGCGCAAACTCTGTTGATTATTTAGTACCAAATCGTTTTAAGTTTGGTTATGGCTTAACGCCCGAAATTGTTGAAGTCGCTTTAAATGAAAAAAATCCGCAATTAATTATTACCGTGGATAATGGGATTTCTAGTCGTGAAGGGGTAGAGCGTGCCAAACAAGCAGGCGTAAAAGTGCTGATTACCGACCATCATTTAACAGGCAAACAACTGCCTGATGCCGATGCGATTATCAATCCAAATCAAGCCAATTGTCCTTTCCCGAGTAAAAGCATTGCAGGGGTAGGTGTGGCTTTTTATGTCATGGCGGCCTTGTGTACCCATCTTAAAAGTATAGGTTGGTTTAACAACAGACCCATGCCCCGAATGAGCGATTTTTTGGATATTGTTGCGTTGGGAACGGTCGCTGATGTGGTGGCTTTGGATGACAATAACCGTATTTTAGTGGCGCAAGGACTAGAGCGGATTAGAGCAGGGCAATGTCGAGAAGGGATTAAAGCCTTATTGGCAGTGGCCAAACGTGAACGCGAAACCATTCAAGCCGAAGATTTAGCCTTTGCCGTTGCACCACGCCTGAATGCCGCAGGGCGTTTGGATGATATGTCGCATGGCATTGAGTGTTTGTTGGCAGATTCACCGATATTAGCCCAACAATATGCCCAAGAATTAGATGACTTAAATATTGAACGACGTAGCATTGAAGGGGATATGCAGCAGCAAGCCTTAGCAACCATGCAACAACTGAATTTTAATGAAGAGAATTTACCACCTGCTATTGTCTTATTTGATGCTTCTTGGCATCAGGGTGTCATTGGCATTGTCGCAGGGCGTTTAAAAGAAAAATTTCATCGGCCTTCGATTGTTTTTGCGCCTGTCGATGAGCAGAGCGATTTAATTAAAGGCTCGGCACGGTCAATTCAGGGTATTCATATTCGTGATGCCATTGAGTTAGTCACCGTGCGTCACGCAGGATTGGTCAGTTATTTTGGTGGTCATGCAATGGCCGCAGGCATGACTATTCCTCGTGCGAATTTTCAGGCTTTTCAACAAGCATTTAGCCAAGTGATTGCTGAGCAAGCCACCGAAGAACATTTAACCGCAACCATTTTGACCGATGGTGAATTAGCTGCCCAAGACATTAATTTGGAATTAGCACAATTATTGCGCCACAGTGGCCCGTGGGGACAAGCCTTTCCTGAGCCGATTTTTGAAGGCGAGTTTGAGTTGCGTGATTTTACGGTGTTAAAGGAAAAACACTTAAAATGGTTGTTAAAACATCCTGTGACGGGTGAAGATTTAGAAGCGATTGCTTTTAATGTGGATATGCGTCAGTGGTCAGCACAAACTCAGAAGTTGTTTTTGGCATATCGTTTAGATGTGAATACCTTTAGAAATAAAAGCCGTTTGCAGTTGAAGGTGGATTATTGGCGGGTGGTTGAGTGAAAAGTGTGCTAGTTGATATTTACGGCATTTAGCGAGATAATGGCTGATGTGCCATTTTGGCACGTGAGGTATAAAATATGGCAACAGCATTACCAAGAATTACAGCACGTGTTGATATTGATACTCAACAGTTGCTCAGTCAGGCCGCTGCTATTTCAGGCATAGCGAGTATTAACTCATTTGTACTCAATGCAGCGATTGAAAAAGCGAAGCAAATTATTGAACAAGAACAAGTGTTAAGGCTAACAGAAAAAGATGCAATGCTACTGATGGATGCTTTAGATAGACCGCCAAGAGCCAATCAGCATCTCAAAGCGGCGGCTGCACGTTATCAAGCGCGTTCACAATGAAAACGGTACTGTTAGACAAAACCAAACATAACAGAAATGGTTTTGATTGTGGTATTGAGACCTTAAATAACTATTTAAAGGTTATGGCAAGTCAACAGGCTAAAAAAGACAATACTAGAACTTTTGTGCTTGAAGATGCGCATAATGATGCTCAAATTGTTGGTTTTTATACGCTCACCATGACACCAATAGATATAAAAGCCTTACCCGAAACATTACAAAAACGACATCAATCTTCAAATTCTGGCGGTTTAATTGCTCGTTTAGCAGTTGATGTACGCTATAAAAATCAAGGTTTTGGTGAGTGGTTATTGATAGATGCACTAAAAAAACTTTTAGATGTTAGTGATAGTGTGGGTTTTCCACTAGTGATTGTTGATGCTAAAGATGGCGTAAAACAGTTTTATCAAAAATATGGTTTTACGGCATTTAACGATGCGCCTAACAAACTTTTTATTACCATAGCCGATATTAGAGCAAGTTTTGAAAATATTTAAGGACAGAAAAAATATGAAAAAGTTACTTTGTGCTTTTTTACTGTGTGCCGCGAGTGTGGTTTATGCAGGGTTTGATGAGGGAGTGATAGTCAAAGCAGATAAAAACTCAACAAATAGTATTGGTGTATGCCAACTTATTCCACAGCAAAAAATAGATATTAACGATAAAAGTGCTGAATACTCCGTATTTGCGCCTGCTGCGGCTGATGATTATGTTTTCAAATTTACAAAAGATAAAAAAATAAGAGATTGGAATACTGCCAAAGTTAGCTTGTTAGAGCCTCCCAAAAAAGGCGTTATTGATAAAGATTATTACTACCACGCTAAAAATGAAAAGACTACAGGCAAGGACAAGGCTATATTTTTAGTGGAGCTTGATAATTATAAAATTGAGGTGGTTTTTTTTATTAAATTTGTGCAGGGAATTGGTAATAGAGGCTATCAGATACATTGCCCAGAGCCAAATTATTGGCAAATATCACCTAAAAGATGAATGGCAATAGAATTTAGGCA
>NZ_CALETI010000333.1 GCF_937920075.1 uncultured Agitococcus sp. | reverse complement strand
AAACTTAGTATTAACAGGAATTAGTGCGCTTAATGGCACTGGTAACAGCCTAAATAACATTATCACAGGCAATAGTGCCAATAACACTTTAGATGGTAACGTAGGTAATGATAGCTTAATTGGTGGTGCAGGTAATGACGTTTATATGGTTGACGCAGTAGGTGATGTGGTCACTGAAAATGCCAATGAAGGCACAGACAGCGTTCAGTCTTCAGTCACTTATACTTTAGGGGCTAATATTGAAAATTTAACGCTCAATGGTATTAGTTCTATAAATGGTACAGGCAACAGCCTCAATAACCTAATAGGTGGCAACAGTGCGAATAACATCTTAGATGGTGGCACAGGTAATGACACCTTAATAGGTGGAGCAGGTAACGACACTTATGTGGTGGATGCGGCAGGCGATGTGGTCACTGAAAACGCCAATGAAGACACAGATACTGTTCAATCTTCAGTGACTTACACTTTAGGCGCAAACCTCGAAAACTTAACCTTAACAGGCAGTAATGCGATTAATGGCACAGGCAACAGCGTAAATAACATCATCACAGGTAACGGTGCTAATAATATTTTAGACGGTGGCGTAGGTAATGACAGTTTAATAGGCGGTGCAGGTTCAGACACTTATGTCGTTGATGCGCTAGGTGATGTGGTCACAGAAAATGTTAATGAAGGCACGGATACCGTTCAATCCTCAGTAACTTATACCTTAGTTGCAAACGTTGAGAATTTAACCTTAACAGGCACAGCGGCCATTAACGGCACAGGTAACACGCTTAATAACGTCATCACAGGCAATACAGCTAATAATGTTTTATCTGGAGGCACAGGTAATGACACGTTAAATGGCGGTGCAGGTTCAGACACCTATCGTTACAGCAAAGGTGATGGCCAAGATGTGATTATTAACAATGATAACAGTGTTGGCCGCAATGATATTTTGCAAATTTCTGGATTAGGCTTTCAGGACATAACGCTGAGTCGCAGCGCAAATATGTTAACAATAAGCTTAGGAGGAACAGACAGTATTAGCTTGCAAGATTTTTATAGTGGAGCAGTTAATCAATTAGACAGTATTGAATATAGCAATGGTATTGCCACGATTGATCATACGACAGGGAACATAGACTTCAACTCAAGTGATACTAACAATACCCAAAGTTGGAGTACATGGAGACAAGTCCGCAATGCGCAGTTGCAATTGATTCGAGACGATATTGTCATGGATAACGGCAGTAAATCGAATTTAGAGTATGACACAGACAATAGCAAAGCATGGCAAACTTACAGAACGGGAATAGATGCGAGTTTGAAAACGGATTGGGTACAGGTGTTAAATGATGATGGCAGTTTAGATCAAACAGACTTTGACCAATCGAATAATCAACCATGGACAATTCGTAATGACCATAAAGACAGCACAGGTGCTTTAGATTGGGTGCGAGTGCAAAATGACAATGGCAGTGAAGATTGGTTGGATTTAGACCAAAGCAATACACAAGTATGGAAAGAACAAAACCGTCATTTAGACAGTCAAGGTCGTTTAGATTATGTACAGACCATTAACGATGACACGACCATAGACTGGCAAGACGAAGATCAAGACAACAGCCAAACATGGACAACGGTGAATAGTCATCAACTGGCGGATGGACGTTTAGATTGGCGACGTTATATTAATGATAACGGCACCGAAGACTGGTTGGACTTAGATCAAGACAACAGCCAAACATGGACAGAGCAAAACTCACGTAAAGACAGTTTAGGTCGAGATGATGTTCGTACGGTGATATGGGATAACAACACCAAAGACATTATAGACTTAGACCAAAGCAACGTAGAGATGTGGCAACAAAACACACAGCACTTTAATGCGGCTGGAGCGTATTTAGGCAGTGATGTGTTGTTGGACGCAGGGATAGACGGGAATGAGGTGTGGTTACGTCAAGTAGGCAATAGTTTAGAGGTATCGCAGATTGGCACGACACAAAAGATGACATTAGTAGATTGGTTTGTCAGTACGCCATCTAACCAGAAGACGAACTTTCAGTTAGCCTCTGGGGGTACGTTATTAGCGACAGAAGTACAGGCATTAGTGACGGCGATGGCCAGTTTTTCACCTCCACCGTTAGGACAAACCAGTTTGACCACAGCACAGCATCAAGCTTTAGATGGAGTGATTGCAGCTAATTGGAGTTAACTAAGTTTAATTAAAGGCGACAATAGTCGCCTTTTTTCAAGATAACTAAAAAAAATTGGAGAGCAACATGGCTATTATTAATGGTAACCTGAGTTCGGTTTAATTAGGGGTAATTACCACATCGCTGCTAGGGGTAGTTACCACGTCGGTGTAAAAAGTGCCATCTTTGCTGCATCAGGGGTCTGAGGCGCAGTGGAACGGAAAACCGAGTTAAGAGGCCAATATAGATGGCTAATAATTAAATAGCCAAATAACATCGGCTTTACAATTATTGGCCATGTGTTTTAGACTAGCCAAAATGAGTATACTCAAATTGGCTATCAAGTAATGAAAATCGCACGTATTTGAGATTGTAAGCCCAAACCGCCGAAAATTCCGGTCATTTAAAATAGACTCTCTCTATCGTAAGTATGTGGTTGCCTCCGAAAAACTCCCTACTTATCGTGCCACAAAGCTAATTTCCAACTTATAACCCAATGCTGCCGCATAGCGGCGCAAAGTTGATAAACTTGGCGAATGTTGTTCGTTTACCAAAGAACTTTCTAAACGAGACACCGCACTTTTGGTTGTTTTCATACGTTTAGCCACTTCTTCTTGGGTCATATTGGCTTGTTTACGCGCCTTTAATAACACATCAACCGTATCATATTCCTCTTGCAAAGCCTCAAATGCTTGCTTGAATTCAATATCTTTTAAGTTTTCGGCCAATTCATTTTGAGGATGACAAGCCACAGGTGCATAAGGTTCATCCCAATCTTCTTGACTAATAGATAAGGGTTTTTTAGCCATGTTGTTGTACCTCTTTTAAACGTTTACGAGCTAACGCTAATTCATCGTCAGGTGTCGTTTGCGTCTTTTTGATAAAGCCATGCAAAATGACAATACGTTGACCTACCTGAAAACAATAAAAAGCACGACCGATACCTTCTTTACCTTTTGCTCTCAATTCAAACAGTCCATTACCCATGCTTCGACTGTGAGGCATACGTAAATCTGCACCATGTTCTTCAAGCAACAACAAAAGATGTTGATAACTGGCTTTGATGTCGCTTGGCCATTGTTTAATCTGTGCTTCAACACGCGCACTGTAGTAGGTGATAATATAGCTCATGCCTTTAAGTTAGCAAATATGAGAACTTTATGCAATATAAATATTTGATGCTCAAGCTTTAATCACCGCTGCACAGCAAGGCGCAACCGTCAATGACAAGCCCGCATGATAATGCGGGTTAATTTTCCACCCCTCAACTAAATGGCCAAAAAACATACCTCCCCAACCCTCACGGCACAAGGCGGTATTATGTCGCCTTAACCCAATGGCCTGTTACACCAAGCCCTGCTATCCTCTGTGCCGCCTGCTCGTAGCTTTCGCCTGCACGCGCAAGGCATTCAATATCCACTTTTAACACTCCTAAAATTAGCTTACCCACAGGCACAGACTTCTTTTTACCAGTGACAGGTTTTGGCGTTTTAGGGTTAAAAATAAAGGTAAAATGCGTCACCACGCGTCCTGTTTTACGTTGCGTATAACTCACATCTAAATCGGAATGCGCGTTAATTTGGCTAGGATCACACATCAATTGTAAAGCTATGCCTCTTTTAATAACTCAAGCACCACAGACTCCGCCAACGATAACGACTTTGCAATTAACTCAACTGACAAGCCTGCCTTGTGCATGCCTATTGCAGCAATCGCAATGCCTTTTTGCTCACCAATCGCCATACCTTCGGCTTTACCTTCCTCCTTACCAATTTCCTTACCAATCTCAATGCCTTCCTCCTTACCCTCCTCAAAACCTTCGCCTCTAGCCGTATCCGTCACATTTTTTAAATCCCGATAATACTTTAAGCTATCCTCATACACCTGACGCTCAACAGGCGTAAACTTCGCAATTTTAGCCGCTTCAAATAACTGCAAAAATATAGCTTCTTGTAATACAGGCGGAATATCATCTAACTCAGACAAATGCCTAAACGCATAAAACCATTTATCTTGAATCGTTTGTAATTCATTAAGATTCTTTTTAAACTGAGGCAAGGTAATATAAATAAACGTCAATTTGTCATAAAACACTTGATTGTGCTGATTTTTAAGCTGAACGGTATGCACCACATCGGTATCGTGATTTTTAACATCTTCCTCAAACACAAAATCTAAAATGCCCACCGTATAAACAGCCGCTAATTTAAAATCCCAATCGCCTTTAATCGCTTGTTCTTGAATAGGAAAAGTCGAGTAATAGACACTTCTGTCTTTAAAAAAGTTTTGTTTGGCTTTTTGCAATTCGACAATAAAGCGTTCGCCTGTGGTACTGGTACAGGTTAAATCAAAAATAGCTTTACGGTCTAAAGCGGTATAACCTTGATATTCGTTTTTAGTATATTGTAAATCTTGAATTTGATGTTTGGCAGGCAACAAAGTATTCAAAAAGCTAATCAGTAAGTGTTTGTTAGGTTCTGTACCAAATAAACGTTTAAAACCAAAATCGGTAAAGGGATTAACAAAGGTGTCGGACATAAACAATCACTCACAAAACCAACTATGTCATGTCAGTTTAGCATGATTGGTGTTGATACAAAATTATGCTGTTTTAAGAATATCGCTAACTGGTCAAAAAATTAGGAGCAACGGAATGGCGAGCCAACTTCACATACACCCCCTAAAACTCACCACCGATACTCCGTCCCCTGCTCGCATGCCTCCGCTTCAATATAACAATGACGCATCTCAGCCTCATGACTCATATCACGCAATAAATCAGTCATTAATACATCTAAATCTTCACGGGTTTTATAATTGATGCGTAAGCTATAATCACCAGACGA
>NZ_CALETI010000332.1 GCF_937920075.1 uncultured Agitococcus sp. | reverse complement strand
CGCCAATGATTCAACCTTATTCAAATCAATTTGTATTTTTGGCTTGGTTATCATTTAGCAACTCGTTATATGTGCCGAAATAGGTTTTTTCATAATTTCTATGCTCCGACATTCCAAAACAAAGCACCTAAAGAAGCATGACGATTGATATGCTCCCAAGCCTTAGCGTCGTAGTTTTTGGCACTCGGAAAAGGAGGAAGAATACGCGCTGGCTTATCAAATGCGTCTAAGTGAATAATCCGCCGAGCCTTTCCAACATCGCTGTCTTTTTTGCCAACCAAAACCGCGTTAAACGACGCACTAGGCCACGCAATTTGAAGACTGCGCGTTAAAACGCCTGAGCCTGCAACAGTCCATACTTCGCTCGGCTGTATGCCTATAGACTGGGCTGCTGCGGCAATGTGCTGCATACAACGCTTGTCCTCAACGCCAAACGGGACAAGATATGCACCTACCTCTTTTGCGTAGTCACGCGCTCTCGCCTGCACAACAACTAAATAGCCGTTCGGTATCATCACGATTTTTGCGCCTGCTTGCTTTGCAAGACTTGTTAACGGGTGCATTTCTTTACGTTTGGCGGTAAATATGGTTGCCTTGCGTCCAGCCATGCGAGCGCAATACGCCAAAGCGACCTGAGCGTATCCCTGCGCGGGACTAGCGTAGACAAACTCTGACGCTAAACTGGACTCAATTAGCGGCATAATCGCCCGCATCTTCGTGCCACCTTTCAGCAAATCATCACGCACAATCAAAAATCCTGAATGTTCTTCAACCACAGGCTTTGGCAACATTAAACCACCCGTCCGTATTTAGACGCAGGGTCGTCTGATTCATCCCCGCCAATGTCATCTGGAATGTGAACGTCAACATCACCACACGCCTGCGTTGCTTTTTTGCCATCGCCCTTGACGAAAACAAGAACGTTCTGGTGCGTCTTGCCTAGCTTGCGGCCGATGCTAAATTGCCTGCCAGCCCGTATTGGCAGTGAGCCAACAGAAGTCACAAGGATTGCCTCGTTGTAGTAGTGCAGCCCCGCCGCGCGGAACGCTTCGACCGTATCTCCAACAAAATTGTAATAATTGCCTTTCTTGTCGCGCACGTCACCAACGACAAAGCAGGCGAAACGATTGTCTTTCAACTGTGCGCAAGCCTTGTCGATGATCTCGAAATAGGCGGGCTTAAAGTCCTCATAGCTCAGGGTCGAAAGGTCGTTTGGATCGTCGCTGTAGACTTCTAAGTCAGCATAAGGCGGGCAACTGAAAACCATGTCGGCCTGAACGTCCGCGCATATGCGGTCAATGTTTCGGCTGTCGCCTGTATGCCAAACTGGCATGGGGTCACTACAAAGATCATCGCCCTGTGTTTTGTTTGCCGCAACTTGCTCCTCGCGCAACTCAACGCCGATATATTGCCGCCCTAGCTTGCTGGCAACGATGCCGCGCACCGATCCTCCCGCGAAAGGGTCGAGGATCGTACCACCTTGTGGGCAAAACCAGCGGTAGGCGATCTCGCAAAGCACGGGGTCGAATATGCTGGTGCCACTTGACAATTCACTATCCGGCAAAACCCAATGGTCGCGCTCGAACTCATCCGGCGACAAGGGCCGTCCAACTTTTTTTTCCGCACGGGTCTTTTGTTCGTAATAGCGTGGGTGACTAGAAAGGCTCGACATTGTGACGCCGCCCATCCCAGTTGGGCGATCATTTTTGGCGCGGTCTAAAGGCATAGCCCCCCCCCCCGGTATTGCGTTTGGTTTTCTAGCCATTCATCGGCCTCCCTGCCCCGTCGCCCCGTTGCCGCTTGCTGTAGTCGCACGCTGGCCTGGCGCTGCCGCCTGGCGCTGCCTGTCGAACCGCGCGGCCTGTCCGGCTGTCCCGCCGTAGTTGAGTGTTCCGTCTGCGTTACGGGTGACTGTTGGCGGGTGTGGTGGGGTTCCTGCCCCCCCCCCGCGCCCTAGCTCTGACTTGATGCCGATAGCCAGCCACGCTCGCTTGCGCTCTTGCCACCAGCCCTCACGCGCATTTAAGACGCTAAACGGCGGGATTAAAAACCTATCTGCTAAACTGCCGTCGCTTGGTTTATCATCCGATGATGCAGGGTCGTCCTCGCCTAACATAAGCAATGCTAATTCGTCATCACTAAAGCCAATCAAACCTAAATCAAAATCTAACTCTTTTAACTGCTCAAGTTCTATTTTAAGCAACTCGTCATCCCAACCAGAGTTAAGAGCTAGTTTATTATCCGCAATGATATAAGCCTTCTTTTGTGCCTCGCTTAAATCACTTAACGTAATTGTTGGCACTTCATCCATTTTCAGCTTTTGCGCTGCCATGATTCGGCCATGACCTGCGATGATGCCGCCTTGCTCATCAATCAAAACAGGATTAGTAAATC
>NZ_CALETI010000331.1 GCF_937920075.1 uncultured Agitococcus sp. | reverse complement strand
ATGAGCCTAACATCAAGTTTAACGCCTCAAGAGCATCACTTGATTCATCAGCCGCTGGAGTTTCGCTAGAAGATATTGCACCGATTAAGCGCAGCGTGGCGCGAATTAAATCAGCAGTTACCATGCTACACCTACTTAAAAGAATGGCTCATCCGTGAGCCTTTGGAATTACAATTGATGAACTAAACGACACGCCAACTCAGGATACAAGGCCGCTGTACCGTAAAGGATGTCAAAGCGAGATTTCCATTGGCCATTGTCGCCATCGAACCAACGCACAAAACGCATTGAGATATTGCCGAAACGTTCACGCGCTGCCATGTCAACACCTTTTGGAATATCCAAATCAGCACTAACAAAGGTAAACGCGTCTTTATGAAACGCTAAGTTTTGGCCATAAGCTGTTGCGCTTGTACCTAACACAGTAATAGCCGAGTTATCAGCAATACGGTTAGAACAGTTTTGATATGCACCGCCAGCAATAACGCCGGGCGATACCGTCATGGTAATTGCGCCTGTGGTGTCGGATACGTCAGTTGTAATAACGAACTTCTTCAACACGCCAGTGCTAACTTTTGTCTCAGGATGAACATCGTAACAACCTGCAAACGTAACAATATCACCTGCCTTTAAGCTAGTGCCGCCACTTGTCCAGCCGTCAGTGATAATGTCAGAAGTAGCAACATAAGCGTTACCAGTGCCAGCATTACCTTGAGTCGCGCCATTGGTTAATGGAGTGCCACCGTATGTACCTGTGGTATGCACTGGAATCATTGTGTTCTCGAACACATCAAAACCACCAGTACGGCCAACCATGCCCTCGCGATATTGGTCATCAATGTTGCTAGAGCTTTGAAATAAGCCTTTAACAGCATCGCTAAACTCGACACGGCTCGATGGATTCAACAAGAAAGTACGGTCAGATGATGGAGCTAGATTCTCGGTTAATCGTTGACCAGCTTGTTGGAACTTCTTGTAGTCAATTTGAGTTGATACAGTACCAACGCTGTTAGGAACAGATTTATACATTGCTAACATCGCGCTGTATTCAATATCAGACGCTAGTTGATTCATCGCAGGCTTCAAGAATTGATCACTAAAGTCATTAAGACTCATGGTCAATTCGGTGTCAGTGATTGTGCAATCTACGCCCTTGATTGTAGCAACGGGCAATGCAACTTTACGCTCTACCATGTTTTGTGCGGAGTAAGTTGAACCTGTACGCACAGTGAATTTATTGGGTAAACGGACATCTAAGTTAGTACCAATTTTCGCGCCATTGACCGCAAAACGGCTATCATATTGACGGTTGATTTTGGTTAAAAAGTTAGATTGTGCGTGTAAAATACGCAACGCTTCTTTAGTGATAATACTAGGAGTTAAAATGCTATTAGCCATAATGATTCTCTCTTAACGCTTCTCAGCGTTTCTTTTGTCGTAATTGGTCATTTCGCCACTTCATCCACTCGTCAATATCGGTAGGTGGTGCGCTATTGCTAGAGCCACCTTGCACTGGCTTGACAG
>NZ_CALETI010000330.1 GCF_937920075.1 uncultured Agitococcus sp. | reverse complement strand
GATGCTAATACCGCTTTAGGTTTAGGCGCAGCCAGCTTTGCCAAAGATACCACCTTAAGTTTAGGTATTAAGAATGGTGTCTCAGTAGCCAATGCGATCAAAATGGAAGGTGTGATTACCCAAAGCAATAACTTTGACAGCAGCCTCACAGGTGTTATCAGTGGTACAGGTAGTCTTGTAAAAGAAGGCACAGGCTTATTAAGTCTTACAGGTGCTAACAGCTATAGTGGTGGCACACAGGTTGCCGCAGGTAAAGTAGCGTTAGATGCTAATACGGCTTTAGGCGCAGGGTCAGCTACGTTTGCTAAAGACACCGAATTAAGTTTAGGTGTTACTAAAGGATTGTCGGTTGCCAATGCCATTGAGGTTGATGGTGAAGTTGACGTTCATAGTGGCAAATTTGACAGCAGCCTCACAGGTATTATCAGTGGTGCAGGTAGTCTTGTTAAAGATGGCACAGGCCAATTAAGCCTAACCCAAGACAACACCTACAGTGGTGGCACACAGGTTGCAGCAGGTAAAGTAGCGTTAGATGCGAATGCAGCCTTAGGAACAGGTAAAGCCACCTTTGCGCAAAATACCGAATTAAGTTTAGGTGTTACTCAAGGTGTATCGGTTGCCAATGCTGTACAAGTAGATGGTGCTATTAAAGTTCATAGTGGTCAATTTGATAGCAACTTAGACGGTGTAGTGAGTGGAGTTGGTAGCCTAGTAAAAGATGGCGCAGGCACATTAACCTTAAAAGGCACCAACATCTACGAAGGTGGTACCGTCGTTAGTGACGGCACCTTAGCCATTAGTCAAAATGCCAACTTAGGTAAAGCGGAAACAGGTGTGACTGTCAGTAATGCTACTTTATTATTAAATGGTGATATTGCTATTGAACGTAAAGTGACTTTAGCAGGCACCACAGCCACGCTTAACACCGCCCAAGATACAAGCAGCAGCTTAGATGATGCAGTGAGCGGTACTGCCAAGTTAATTAAAACAGGTGATGGCACCTTAACCTTAAATACAGCGAATAGTTATGCAGGTGGCACCCAGATTGCTAAAGGCACCTTAGCCATTAGCAACGATGCCAGCTTAGGCGGTAAAGCAGGTAAGTTTGGTGTTGACGTTGTTATTGATGATGCAGCTACCTTAGCTTTAACGGGTAATGTAGCGGCTGCTCGTAAATTAGATTTAACGGGCAGCACAGCCATAATTGATACTGCGAAAAATACTAGCAGTAGCCTCAGTGACGTAATTAGTGGTTCAGCAAAGTTAGTTAAAGAAGGTGAAGGTAGCTTAACGTTATCGGGTGTTAATACGTATGCAGGTAGCACCGATATTAACGCAGGTACCTTAGTCATTAGCCAAGATGGCAACTTAGGTAAAGCAGGCACAGGTGTTGCGATTAACAATGCCACCTTATCGTTAAATGGTAGTGTTGCTGTTGATCGCACCATAGCCTTAGCAGGTACCACAGCGACAGTTAATACCACCACAGGTAGCAGCAGCTTAGTCAAAGAAGTGAGTGGTTCAGCGGCCTTAGTTAAAACAGGTGCAGGTACCTTAACCCTCAATAGTGCTAATAGTTACACAGGCGACACCCAAATTACGGGTGGTACCTTAGCCATTGATGCTAATGATAAATTAGGTACAGGCACAAAAGTTACGATTAGTGATGCCACCTTAGCTTTAACAGATACTGTTGCGCTTAATCGTACATTAGATGTAACAGGTATTGCCACGGTTGACACCGCTACAGGCAGCAACAGTAGCTTAGACAAAACCGTTAATGGTTCAGGCCAATTAGTTAAAACAGGGGCGGGTACTTTAGAACTCACTCAAGCTAACAGCTACACAGGCGGCACGGCTATTAAAGCAGGTGAAATTGTCTTAGGTGCCAATGCAGCCTTAGGAACAGGCGCAGCCACGTTTGCTACAGATACCGAATTAAGCTTTAGTCAAGGACTATCGGTAGCCAATGCTGTGCAAGTAGATGGCAAGGTACAAGTACATAGCGGTAATTTTGACAGTGAATTGAATGGCGTAGTGAGTGGAGTCGGTAGCCTCGTAAAAGATGGCACAGGCCAATTGAGCCTCACGCAAGCTAACACCTATAGTGGCGGCACACAGGTTGATGCAGGTACAGTTGCTGTGGATGCTAATACCGCTTTAGGTTTAGGCGCAGCCAGCTTTGCCAAAGATACCACCT
>NZ_CALETI010000329.1 GCF_937920075.1 uncultured Agitococcus sp. | reverse complement strand
ACAGATAAATGCGTTAATTATATCAATCGAGAAGATTTATATTTAAAATGGAAAACAGAGGGTGAAAAGAATGGATATAATTTTAAATTCTACCCAAAAGTTGAAGCAACAATTATAGGTAATATACCATTTGATGCGATTCAATGTGTTTATTTATATGATTCAGAAAGTAAAAAATATCACAAAATAGATGTTTGTAATTCTACTGAAATGAAAAATTTAGAAATTTTGTCTATTCAGGAAATGGCTTGAATTTAACTTAAATATGTCCATGCGTCCCTATCTTCACGAAGTTGTTTAACTGTTAAATCAGGATTTTTTTATCTACAAGGGCTTGACCACAGCCAGCGAATTTCATCAGTTTATTTAAACGCTCTTGTTTATTTTGATGAATAGGACGAAGAAAAATTCCTTGAGTGGTTATTTTTATATAAACATCAATCATAAAATAAGCTAAACACTCTTTTTCTCATCATAACATGTCTTAGTACACGATATTGCCACATAGCAAAATACTTGCATAAAAATTGATTAAGTGTACACTTTAAAGTAGATACTTGGAGGGTGAATCATGCAAGTTTCAACCAAAGAACTACGCACACAGTCAGGAAAAATTATTAACCAAGTCCAACATGGACAAGAAGTGATTGTCACTTATCGAGGGACAGCATTCGCAAAAATTGTTCCAATTCAACCACAAAACGAAGAAGTCAATATTTTTGGTATGTGGCAAGAACACGACAATCATTTAAGCGTGGACGATACGGTAAGAGAAATGAGAAAAGGACGACAGTTTTGATTATTGATACAGATGTTCTGATTTGGTACTTACGAGGAAAACAATCCGCAAAAGACTGTATAGAATCTCATCTTCCTTTTTCAATTTCTTCTGTGACCTATATGGAATTGTTGCAAGGTATGAGAAATAAACAGGAAAGTAGCCAATTACAAAAGGCTCTACATTATTGGAATGTACATATTATTCACATTGACCAAGAAATTTCTTCACGAGCAACATTTTATGTACAGGCTTATGCGTTAAGTCATTCCATGCAAATGGCAGATGCGTTAATTGCAGCAACAGCCGTGCAGTTTGGAGAAACATTAATCACGGCAAATGATAAACATTATAAATTTATCCCGAATTTGAATATTCAAAAATTCATTCCTGACTGTTAGAGTGCTATTTAACCCGTATTGCGTAAACCTGCGGCAATACCTGCAATAGTGACCATTAAAGCATGGTCATAAACCGTGCTTTCTTGCGCTAAAATGCGTCGACGTTTCATCAGTTCCGCTTGTAGCATGTGTAACGGCAAAATATACGGAATCCGTACCGTCATTGACCGTTTTAACACAGGTGCTAAGGCTAATAATTCTTGTCGTTCAACGATACTAAATAAAATTTTAATGGTTTTTTCTAAACGCGCACGTAACAACTGCCCTAAATTGTGTAGAGCAGGATCATCTGTCAGTTGTTGTTCGTAATGTGCGGCAATTGCTGAATCGGCTTTGGCTAATACCATTTCGAGCATATCTAACAAGGTTTGAAAGTATGGCCAATGCTCACGCATGTCTTTAATGACAGGCGTGTAACCATCACGCATGGCATGACTCAATGCCCGACCTGTGCCTAACCATGCAGGCAACATTAAGCGCACTTGTGTCCATGCAAACACCCAAGGAATCGCACGTAACGATTCAATGCCTCCATTCATCTGACGGCGAGCAGGGCGAGAGCCAAGTGGCAACATTTGTAGTTCTAGCTCAGGCGTGACGGTGCGTAAATAACGAATAAACTCAGGCTCGCCATGAACCGTTTCTTTATAAACGGCTAAAGAAGTTTGCGTCATGCGAGTCATCAATTCGCGCCATTCTGCTTTAGCTGTAGGAGGAGGGAGCAAGGTTGCCTCTAAAGTCGCTGCTGCATATAACTCCAAATTGCGTAAGGCGATGCCTTGCATACCAAATTTAAAACGAATCATTTCGCCTTGTTCGGTGACGCGAATTTTTCCTTGTACCGATTCAGGGGGTTGAGACAACAATGCTTGATGGGTGGGCGCACCACCACGACTAATGGAGCCACCACGACCATGAAATAAGGTCAGTTTAATGCCATGTTGTTTGGCAACCGCCGTCAGTTCTTCTTGGGCACGATATTGTGCCCAATTGGCGGTTAAAAAGCCTGCATCTTTGGCGGAGTCAGAGTAACCAATCATCACTTCTTGATGACCATTAATCGCTTGTTTATACCAATCAATGCTTAATAAGGCATCTAAACACTGAGCCGCATTGTTGAGGTCTGCCAAGGTTTCAAATAACGGTACAACACGCATCGGTTGGGCAATTTCGGCTTCTTTTTGTAACAACATTACCGCCAAAACATCACTAGCTTGTTTGGCCATCGAAATCACATACGCACCCAATGACTCCGAGGGTTGTTGTGCCAACATCTTAAACGTCGCCAAAACTTCTTGTACAGGGGCTTGGTTAATTAAGCTATCTGCCTGTGTTTTTAAGTGACGAGGTAATAAAGGCCGAGGATTATTGAGTTCTTGCAGTAAAAATTCACGACGTTGTGTTTCATTCCATTCTTGATAATCACCCAGTTGTAAATAATCGGTAATGGCATTGAGCGCATCTTTGTGTCGGGTCGATTCTTGACGAATATCGAGCTTGAGCAGTTGCAAACCAAAACAGGCGACACGGCGAATAATGTTAGCAAGTTCATCATGGGCAATGTCGGCCATATTGCAGCTAATTAATGATTCATAACACAATAATAAGGGTTGTAAAAGTTGTTCGCTGTGTTGATAAATTTGGCTATCATCATAAATCTCACCACGTAAACGTGCAGTGAGCCAATCACGAGTTGCCGCCAAACGATCACGCACCCCGCGCAATAACTCGCGATAGGGTTCACGGCAATTATCGCCCACCACAGCACGTAGGGAAGGGCTACAATCTTGCATGGATAATTCGCCACGCAAGGCATCAATATCACGCCAATAAAGGTCTGCCGCTTGCCAACGGGATAACAATAACACCTCTTGAGTCACGGCATGAGTGACATTGGGATTGCCATCACGGTCACCGCCCATCCATGAGGCAAAACGAATGGGTGCATGCGTTAAGGGCAGATGATGGCCTGTATGCTCAAAAACAACACCATCAAACTCACGCAGAAATTGTGGAATGCTATACCATAAAGTTTGTTCGATAGTCGCAAAACCCCATTTGGCTTCATCGACAGGAGTGGGGCGTTGACGACGAATTTCATCAGTGCGCCATGCTGCAATAATATGGCGTTTGAGCTTGTCGAGTTGATGTTGGCGTTCAATTGGTGTTAGATGAACATAATCAAGGGCTTGTAAGCACTCGGCAATATTATCGTATTTTTGAATCAGGGTACGGCGACTGACTTCAGTGGGGTGAGCTGTTAAAACTAGCTCAATATCGAGTTGTTGAATGGCTTGCCAGATTTGTTCGGGGGTTAAGCCTTTTGCTAATAAACGTGGTAGTAATTCACGAATTGAGCCAGCTTGTGCGGGTGAACCTTCAAGTCGTTCCCATGCTCGATGACGGCGAACATGGTGATATTGTTCGGCAATATTGGCTAAATTGAGAAATTGGGTAAAAGCACGGGCAACAGGCAAAAGTTCTTCATCACTCAGCGCGGATAATACTTGGTTAAGTTGTTGACTCGCTTGTTTATCGCCGTCTCGGGCTTGTTTGCCCAAGACACGAATTAGCTCAACTTTGTCATACAAGCTTTGGCCAACTTGCTGACGTAAAGTTTCACCCAATAAACTGCCCATTAAACGCACATCATCACGTAATGGTGCGTGGACATCAAGATTGCTTTCGCTCATCGCCTTAATCTCCCTGAGTCGTAGCGCGGGTTGACGAAGGAAACCCACGATTTATCTAAATCAATAAGATGGGTTTCGTACCTCAACCCATCCTACGCTTGGTTTGATAGTAGCGGATTTAGAGGCGATAACCTAGCAGCTTATGAGGCAAATTTTGCAGCTCTTGAGCATTAATAAAATAGAGTTTGGAGACGAGATTATTAACAAAATCCGTCCTAGTCTTAGGACGGATAACTATTATTTGTTAGAAGTGCATTTCTAAGCCAAGATAAGGCCCTTTAAATTCAATATCTGCATCAGTGCTTTCAACATCTTCTAATGTGGCGCTGATTTGGCGATAGCCTGCTTTGATGCCAATATCAATCGCTACATTATCCACAAAATTGTACATAATTTCGGCTTGGACATCACTTAAACTAGAGCCATTGTAACTGACACCTGTAACATCGGCTTTGACGCTCAAGCCTGTCAGTGGAAGCTTGGCTTGTGCTGAAACATAAGCCATAGGAATGGTTTCTTTAATGCTAACGGTTTTTTTGTTGAGGCCATTTACTTCTTTGGCAACAATATCACCATCAATCAGCTTTGCTGCAATACCAATGTCAGCACTGACGACATTATCGAGCACTTCATAATATAACACCATATCGGTACTGGTCAGGTCGATATCAAGATTTACGTCTTGGCTAAAGACAAAATTAGCAAATTCAAAGCTAGCCACTTTTTTGGTGTCGTTGCCTTGTAATGCGGTATGACGTAAACGAATATTTGGCACAATCGGAACAGGATGTTCAATACTCAATGACAAAGAGGCTTGATTCTTTTGGTCAAACACAAAATTGCTTTTATTTTTATTGGTTTGCGCAACATCGGCTTTGCCATCATATTGCCAATAATCAGCACTGGCATAAATACCTAAAATAGTGTCCGCCTGTGCCAAACTAACGCCAGATAATGCTAACAGTGCAGCACATAAAGTAGAAATATAACGTGTCATTTTATCATTCCTATATAAAAATTTAAGACTGTCGAAGCGTTTAAGCCAACTCCATCACTCCATCCATTTCGACTTGTGCGCCGCGTGGCAAAGAAGCCACCCCAACGGCTGCACGAGCAGGATAGGGCTGTACAAAATAACGTGCCATAATTTCATTCACTAAAGCAAAGTTGGCTAAGTCTGTTAAGAAAATATTGATTTTGGCAATATCTTGCAAACTACCACCAGCGGCTTCACAGACAGCTTTTAAGTTGTCAAATACTTGTACGACTTGGGCTTCAATGCCTTCTTTGAGTTGCATAGTTTGTGGGTCTAAAGCAATTTGACCTGATAAATACACGGTAGAACCCACTTTAACGGCTTGAGAATAAGTGCCAATCGCGGCAGGGGCATGGCTAGTGCTAATAATGGTACGAGACATGATATAAATTCCTATAATAATTCCAGTAAGTTTTGCCTCCCTTTCCCTGTCGGAGAGGGTTGGGGTGAGGGTATTATTGCAACATAAATGTGCTGTATTCTAACTCTTCAAAAACGCGGTCTAAAAAGCGGAAGCCAATCATAATACACACTAATAAAGCAGCCGCTAAACCGTAACCATAAAATTTAGGGCCTAAATATAAGGTAATTGCGGTAAATATGCCATTAAATAGCACAAACAGCGCGGTGAGTAATAAAACGATACGGCGTTTATCTAAGTAAAAAAAGACGTTAAGAATACCTAAAAAGACAACTTGTAAACCGACACTAATCAGATTGACAAATAATAACGGTAAATACAGTAAAGAAATGCCTAAGAAATTAAGAATAATTTCGCCAGCCACAAACACCGCTAAGGTGGTAATGGCTTGAATTTTAATAATCTGATAAATGCCCTGACGAATGGTAAACACCATCTCGTTACGCATTTTTTCCATGTATTCTAATGAGCCACCCTCACGCACGGCATTATAAAAATTATCATAAAATTCAACAAAGTCGGTTTCCATTTTAACTAAAAATACCGCCATGCCGGGAATGATTGAGAGATAAGCCAAAAAAACAGGAATATCGTAAATTAATGAGGCGCGTAATGGGCCAATGATAGGTTGGCTAGTTGGCTCATAAAACCAAAACATAAATTTATCGAGCCACAAACCAAAATTATAAAAAAAGCCTACCCAGACTAAACTCCAAAAAAACTGTCGTTTTTTGGCAAAATCAAAGGCAATAAAGTAGCTAGAAGGGTAGTTGCGTAAAATTAAAATCACCATGCCAATTAATAAAATAAATTGACCTAAAACAAATCCACCTAATAACCCTTCTAGTTTGTAGTTTCTTAATAGTAGGGCGAATAAGACGGTTGCCCCATAGCCAACGGCAAAACAATTTAAAATGGCTTTATATTGTTTCATACCTGACAAAAAGATGGTGGCAATCCAAATATCACATAACACCACAAATCCCGCTAACATTAATAAACGATACATAATGCTTTGTTGTGGAAATAAAAATAGGATAGCCAATGTGCCTAAAAAGCCACTAATTGCGGTTACCCCAAATAATAAACCATTAAAATTGGGTAAAATAATATCGGCACGTTTTTCAAACAGTCGGTCAGCGGTAAATCGGGTAAAAGCCAGTTGAACAAAGCCAGTTAAAATTAAACTTAAAGCAACAAGATAAGTGACACTCACTTGAAATTGAGTAATCAAAAATTCGGGTACAACAATCGCGGCACTCATTAAACCAATGACTAAAATGCCAACAATGGATAATACCCAAGGCCCAGAGCTGATAATGCCTGCATAAGCATAAGCTTGTAACATGCCTAATAAGCTATCTCTGCGTAGTAGTTTGCGTAACTCAAAACCAATACCAGCCATTAGCGTTTTCCTCTTGGGCAAGTGACTTGTTGTGACAGGTTTAAGGCTTGTTCATAGACGCTACGATAACGAGCAAACATCTGTTCTTGAGTGTAATAGCGTTCAACACGGGTAATGCCTGCGGCTTGTGCTTTGTGCCAACGTTCTGGGTCGCCTAATAGGGCAATAATGGCTTCAGCTAATTCGGTGGGGTTGGCGATACCAACGACAATGCCAGATTCACCAATAGATTTATCAATCGGTCCTAAGCCTTCTATTAATTGCCGACATGAACCGACATCGGTTGATACACACGGTACGCCTGCGGCATAACCCTCTAAAATAACTAAGGGTAAAGCTTCCGAAATGGAGCTAAGTACCAATAAGCCAACTTTGGGCAGCAATTCATCAATTTTTTGAAAGCCTAAAAATTTGACATGATCGTTTAAACCTAAACCATTAACCAAACTATGGCAATCGGCAGCATATTCGGGGTCTTCATCTTCGGGGCCTGCAATCCACGCTTCAACTTGTGGTAGTTGATTGGCAACGGTACGCATGGCACGAATAAAGGTTTTAATATCTTTGATTGGCACAACACGACCAATTAAACAAACGGTCATGGGGATTGTGTCGCTGCGGTTTTGCCGAACTTTTTCTAAATGGGGTAGGTTGATGCCGTTGGGAATATTTTCGGTGCGTTCAGCAGGCGCACCATCTTTAATTTGGCGTAAACGGTTGGTTTCATAAAGGGCAATAATTCTATCGGCATGATGATAACAATCGCGGCCTAAGGCTTCAAAAAAGCGAATCCATAAATTTTTAAAATAGGCAACTTCGCTGGAGTCTTTAGCCAGTGTGCCTCGATTATCACGAATCCATTCTGCTTGAAAAAGGTCGATTTTTCGTTCTTTAGTATAAATCCCATGTTCAGACAAAATTAGCGGTTTGCCGGTTTTTTGTTTCATTAACGCACCCAAAAAACCTGCATAACCTGTAGAAATGGTATGAAAAGCTTTAACGGGAATAAAACTTTCGGTCAAAGCCATTAGTCGCCAAATGGGGGCGTGCATGATGCGAATTGTCCAAAAATAATCGACAAAAGATGGATCGGTGCAGTGAGCGCGATATTGTTCGGTAATGTAATCCCATGCTTCTTTGCTGTATAAAAAATCATCTTCGGCATAACGGCCAGCAAGACGATGATTCATTATGCTGTTCAGTAATGATGTTTCTTGTTGCTGCATTTGTTCGGGATGCCGATATAGGTCATGCAAACAACGAATCTCTTTAAAAACTTGTGGGTTGCCTTTGCGTTTTATCACAGGTGGTTTGCTATGTGTTTCGTGCAAATAATGGGTTTCGAGATGCACAACATTATCAGGCAGTTGAAAACGCATATCACCATAATCTTCTGGGCGGCTACCAATAAAACATAAGGCAAAGGTATATTGTGGAAAGCCTTTAATAATTTGGTTAACCCAACTCGAAACGCCACCACTGACATAGGGGTAAGTGCCTTCGAGTAATAAACCAATATCTGCCGATTGTCCTTGTTTAATAACGGTCATGTTATTTGCTCCAATAATCGGCAGTCATTAATAGAGGACTCGAACCTTCACGTTCGTTAAGGTTTTTCATAATGCGTCTGGTGGTTTGATAATCTTGACGTAAAAAAGCTAATTCAGCCAAATAAGGCTCGGCGCGTGCTAAGGGAAAACCTTGCTTAATGGCAGTGCTAAAGCAGCCTGTTGCACGGATATAATCACCACGAATCGTCCACATTCGTCCCGAAATTGACCATAAACCTGCATCTTTGACTTTTTCTTTGAGTGCTTCGGTAGTGTATTTTTGTACTTGCTCTAAAGCAAAGTTACGCATGTCGCCTTGTACTAAGTTTTGATAGACCAATTCCCAATATAATTCGGCCAACTCACGTGCAGGTAAATAACGTTCTTGATTTGATATGGCTTTTTGATAACTGATTAAAGCGAGCTGTATTCGATGAGTAATATGTTTTTCTCGGCTGTCTAACATGCCATAAGCCAATAAACGTAAATCATCAGAGCTATCGCTAAGGGCTTCGCGCAAAATACTCGAGGCATGACGAGCTGGCATATTTTGCAAGGATAATAAGGCTTTCATGCGTAATTCTACAGGCGTGTCTTTGTCGGTGAGTTGCTGACGCACGCGAGCAGATCGCCAACCTGTTTCGTTGTTATGCTTAGGAAGCTCATATTCGGGGCTGTGAACAATTTTGATTTGGTGAGTATTGTTAAAATAAGGCAACCGACTTGCCACTAAAGAACCAATGGCAAAACCAAACAAACCAATAATAGAAATAAAAAAACTTAAACTAAATAATAAAAACATTACCCATAAGCGTGGTTGTTTGTAGTTGGCAGGCATTAATGTCCATGCAACAGGCGTAATGGCTAAGGATGCTAAGGCATGAAGAAAAAAGTATTGATAAATCAACCATGTGCTATTGCTTGATAAAAACAATAGTGCAATAGCCGATAACTCTAAACTAACTGCAAGTGTGACGAGTTTGCCATTGGTGCTTAGCATGATATTCGCCCTTAACTTTGTTTGACTAAACAACGTTCTAGCAAGTGATTGAGTAAATCAGCCGCAGGTCGTTCATTAACGAGAGCAGTGTAGGGTGTCATTTGTGCATCTGCAAATTTGCTGCAATTAAACATATCTTTGAGCCATTTTTGTGTGCGTAATAAATAACCTGTTACGGCAGCATCACCATGTAGTGGCATGAGGGTAATTAGAATATCTCGGTCTGATAAACGAATATCCCACGCAATATCCATTTGCCGCCGTTGGCGAACCATTTCGGCATAAATATCTTGGCGATGGACACTGTCTGAAAGCACAAAAGCGACAATACTAGATGGCAAACCACTTTCACGTTGAACGCGCTCTAATCTTAATAATTCAGAAGCAAAGTCGAGCGGGCATTTAGGGTTATCACGCAAAATTTTCATGGCTTGAGGAATAACTTTGACATTGTCGGCATAGTAGCCTAACAACACACTCAAAAATTGCAGGGTTTCTGAATTGAGTGATAAAAAAGGCATACGCTCTACGGTCAACAAACCAAAACATTGTTGATTAGTGGCAATCAATGGTGCAACAACGACATATTGACTGCTATGGCTATCCATTAATTGTTCGGTTTGTAGATGTGCGAGGCTTTTGTGTTCAAGCGCGTAACTGACTAAAGGGTCATCGACTTTAAAACTATGAACACTACCCAAATGGGTGACTGCACTGGCATTAATGTTGTCGTTGTGAATACTGTATAAACTGGCGACTTCTAATTGACAAGTTTGTGCGAGTAAATTGATTAAATCGGCCGCATGTGGCAAAGGATTTTTGTCGGTGTTAAAGCCGCCCTCAATCATCACTTGGCGCATATGGCTTAACGAATCACGCAAGGTCATGGGTTTAGTCAACATATCTTGCTCTAAACGCTCATGAGAGAGTTTTAACAAATAATGACGACGGGTTAATGACTCTAAACGCTCATTTAAGTAACCATTCGCTTCTCGTACCCGTTTTAAACGCACAATCCACACATCGGCAAACTCGCCTGCAAGCAAACTTAAAATTAAGCCACCCATAAAAAAGTGGGCAGGAAAAAGCTCAGTATTGTTGCTCAATGTATCCCAAGCCGACCAAGACAAAGAAATAATACCAATAGAGCCAATAGCGGCTAATGAGCCATAACGCAAGGCTAAGATTGTTGGGGCTAACCATAACCAAGGAAAGGGCAGATGCACCATAAATGGGTCTTTAGGATTTGACCATGCACCAATCGCAATGGTTGCTAAGGTAAACAAAACAATTTCGACAACCATTAGCCGTCCTGCTTGTTTGGGGGCAAAGGCAGCAGCTAATTGACGGCGAGTAAACAAATGCAACATGGTCAAATACCTAAATCATTAACGGCTTAACGCATTTTTTAACAGTTGATCAACCGTTTTTTGGGCAATAGCACTCACTGCTTCACGACTCCAACCTGTTTTGGCGGCTGTACCTGACCACACCACTTGACCTGTGCTTAAGTCAATAATATTGACGGTGACACCAGCCGCAGGTTCTCCATCCAAGCCAACTTTGTAACGCCATTCATCCACACTGGCCGCCACTGCATATTTTGCACCTGTGCTTTTGACGGCATTGAGAGCTTGTTCTTGATTACGGCGGTCAGCCAAGTCAAACAGACTCTCGTTGTTGTTATTACTTTGATAGACGCTTAATTGGTTAACCCCATTCACTCGTAATAAACTGGCGGTAATGCTATCCAAACGTGCGCCTGCTTGTGGGGTTTCGGTGTTGTTAATAGATGGCACTAATACCCATTGTGCGGAAGTATCTAATTTAGTGGTTTTGGGTGTCGTGTGTAGGGTTGAGCAACCTTGTAATAAAGATAGACCAATGACCAAAGCACTGAGTGAAAATTTAGACATGAAGCATTGCTCCTTTAATAAAATAAACGATAGCTGAGCTGCCAAGTTTGGCCTTGCTCGCCATTTTGTTGACCACTTTGACTACGTTGCAGTTGTAGTAGCAAACGGTCGTTACCGAAAATTGAACCTTGAATACCTAGCTGACCTGCAAAGCCTAAACCATTGGTATTGGCATGATTAACACCCAATTCGCCCAAAACACGCCAACCGCGTTGATATTGTTGAGGATTGACTTGGCCAAATGCCCACATTAAAGACCATTGTTGATAGTCTTGAGGAATGTAAAACTGGCTATTGAGCGATTGTCCTGCGACCGTGAGAGAACTTAAACGCTGATCTAGGTTTTGGGTATTAGTGCTAAATTGGCCGAGGCTATAACCCAGTTTAAGTACATGATCGAGTTGGTCGGCAAATAAACGATGACCAACTTGTAATTGAGAAATTTGGCCTGAACCCAAATTGTCGCCGTACTGAGTTAAATAATCATCTTGGGCAATATCGACTAACACATACTCTCGGCCTGTAATATTCCAAGTGCCATTTACCGCCAAACGGTTCTTTTTGCCTGCAACTAACAATGCCGTACTGTCTTCGCTTGTTTGTTGCTGTTGCCACTGCCAGCCCAAGCTCAAACGGCTATCAAGTTTATATTGCTGTTTAATAGCCCAACCAAGTTCATGTTGCCACTGTTGAATTTGTACAGAAATTTGCTGTTGTTGGCGATGATACATAGCCGTGAAAGCGAGGCGTTGTTGACTCGCTAAATCATTGCTAAAAATACTTTGGTCTAAGCTTTGATATTGATTTTGTTCAATATCTGCTTGTAAACGCCAATCTTTGTTGAGGGGTGTTGTCCAACTTACTGTGGTATTTTGCCGTTGTAACGCACCTAATTCTTGCTGTTTGTGGCTAATATCAACGGTATGACCACGCTCGCTGAATAAATCACGATAACGGCGATGTAGCTCATCGTCATTAGGATAATCGTCTTGCGTGTTAAAGGCTAAATCTTCGGCCAAATCTGCACGATTGACACGTATGGCGGCTTCAATACGATCATAAATTGGCAAGTTGGCAAGCTGATTAGACAATAAGTGATTCAGTTGATTTTGGTCTTGTTGCTGTAAGGCTAAATTTAGGCTAGCCCAACTGGGAGTTGATTTGTGCGCGTGTTGAGCAATTAATTGTTGAGCGCGGTCGTTATGCTGATGATTGAGCAACCACCCTAAATAAATCTCATGTTCAAATTGCTGATAGGCATGATGGCGAAGATGTTGTGCTAACAATAATTGACTTGCATCACCTGTTTGTTGATTAAGTTGTAAAGCAAACAGTTGTTGTTGTAATTGTTGCAAACGTCCGTCTGTTTCTTGCTGAATACGCTGTTGACGTTGTTGCCAAATTTGTTGTTGTAAGGCTTGTGCCTGTTGAGTTGCACCTGTATTGGCCAAGAGCTCGGCTAAGTTTAAACCTGCTAAACTATCTTGAGGATTGCTTTGATAATAAGCATATTGAAACGGCAACGCCTGTTGTGGCTTTTGTAAAAATAACCACCCATTTGCCCATACTTGCCATAAAGCAGCTTGACGTTGCGCTTGGCGGTGTGCCGCTTGTAATACCGTATTTAAGTCAGTGCGTTTGTTTTGCTCTATCAAAACACCCACTAAAGCATTTAATAAACGGCTTTGTTTGGGGGTTAATTTAAGAGCCAGTTCAAAGTCAGCTTGCGCCTTTACTAATTGTTTTTGTTGCCAATAAAATTGACCACGTTGCTCTAAAAATAAGGGGTTTTGTTCAAATTTTTGCAGTTCTTCTGTGGTTAATAAGCTCAAAAAACGCTCTATGCCTTGTGGGTAATTAGCTTTTTGATAGGCATATAACAAACTTAGAACGGCATTATCTCGTTTGTATAAACGATAAGATAACTCGCTTAAAAAGGCCGCATTAAGTGGATTTTTTTCGGTTTCTAGAGTGGCATAATTAATCAAATCACCATCAACAAATAAAAATTCCTCAGTAAGTTTTTGATAAGCACGTTGAGCAATATCGGTTTTGTTTAATAATCTGGATAACTCAGCATAAGTATGCCAGTAATCTTGGGCGCGATCGGGCATATGATGTTCTAATTCAGACAAACTTTGCCATGCTTCGACTAATTTGCCACGCTGATACCACAATGCGGCACGTCTTAATAACCATGTTTGGTCAACAGGTTTAAATAGGCTGATGAGTTGAGAATAAGCATTAATCGCGCGCTCGTCTTGGCCTGCACGTTCAGCCAAATTAGCTTCGGCGGTTAGTAGGGCGCGTTTGGCTTGGCTTTTGTGTCGAAGTTGTGCCAAAAAATCTAAGCCAGCAACAGATTCACCTAAACGCTCATAAATTTGCACAAGCGTCTCTATTTCGGCGGCATCATTGGGTTTTAAACCAACTTGACGCTGTTGATAGATGAGGAGTGCTTTATCGTCATATAAACCAATGGCCAAACGTTTAACATTATCCCAAGCCGATTGTTGACCTGTTTTTTGTGCGTAGCGTAACCAGATAGGCAGAGCTTCTTCAGGTTTGCCAAGCCATTCAGAAACTTGGGCAAAACGTTCTAACCAAAATAAATTATTAGGCTCTACCGATACTGCTTTTTTGGCAACTTGCCATGCGGCAGGTAGATTTTTATTTGCTAGATATACATCAAAACCTAAACGATAACGTAAATCATCAAACTGAGCTTGTGGACTGCCTGCTTCTTGGGCAATATCAAGCGTTTCGGCACTAGCGGCTAAACTTAAAGTACACAAGCCAAGCGCATACAGCCACTTCATGGGGTTGCTCCTGTGGATGGCGAGTTAATGCGTTGTTTGAGCAGTAACGCAACATAATATTGAGCAATATCGGGGCGATTGGCCGATAAGGCTAAACGTGCTAAAAATTCAATAGTGGCGGCATCATGAATAAACACACCCACATACATTTGCCCCGCAGCAAGGGCATCATTGACTAAATTGCCTGCTTGCAAAGCTTTTACGCCTGACAAAAAAAATGTTTTGCGTTGCGTTAAATTAGTACAGTAGGGCATAGCCTGAAAAAAACTGCGCGCAGCAGAGCGATATTGGCCTTGTACCATATAAAGTTGAGCAAGCTTTTCAAACCATTGTGGATTGACCGCTGAGGCACTAAAAATTAACTGATAATAAAGTTCTTTGGCCAAGGTATAATCGGCAAACGCATAAGCATTACTGGCAAATTTTTCTAAGCGAGCTTGCGGCCATGAGTAATAACTAATTTTGCGTAATTGGCGCAAATACTGCTTGAGTGCATTATTAAAAGTGGCACTTTGTGGCTGATAAGTCCATAACTGACGTTCTAAAATATCTAACAACAAAATATTCGCTTTGCTTTCTTGTTCAGTGCTTAATTCTTTGACTTTAAAAATTGGATTAAGCACTTGTCGAGATTGAGAAATCTCTCCTTTATCAAAGAGACGCTGTGCTAACAAAATGCGTAAATGATGATCGTTTGCATCAGCTTTTAACCAAGCAAATAAATAAGCGATACTGACATTATCTGTGCGTGCCGAGCGTTCTAAATGACGTTGTAAGGTGTGTTCAGGATAAATCACCATAAAAGTTAGCAGGGTTAATAACCCAAAACCCAAAATTTGTCCTGTCGTGGCAAACCTTAAACGTTCAGGGAGTGCAGGAAAGTCTGAGCGAGCTAAGCTCATGAGCATCTACCTCCAGCAATAAACGGGAATTTTGTTGACGTGTTTTGAGTGCTTTGTCATTGGCTTTTAGTACACATTTTTGACTATTGGCAAAACTGACACGCAGTGGTTGGTAACTTTTGATATTAAAAGTTACACTATTTAGATAGCGTTGAAATTGGCTAATTTGCCCATTAGCTGATTCAATATAGGCAAGTGTAGAAGGCGTGTCTTGTATATTTATATCAAGATTATTGTTCGCTAAATGCAAATATCGCTCTTGATTATGGTGATTAAAGCCCATTAACTGCGGACTATGATTAAAATCAATGGATTGAGGATGATTAAAACGTAAGGTTTTTAATTGATTATTGCCGCGAATACGATAACCTTGTGGGCTGCGTGCAATCGCTAAGTCGTTAAAATCTAAAACCTTTTGAATATATTCCGAGCTATAAATAGGTAATATGGGTTGCTTTAATGCCCATTGATAAATTTTATGTAAAGAATTGGCTCCTGCTGTTTTAGAGACCAAATAAGAGTGATAATAAATATTAATTGGTTTAAAACGATAGGGTTTGTCGGTTAATTCAAAGGTTTCAATCACGCGCTCAAAACCATAAAAAGGGCCTGTCCACAAATTGGTATAAACGTTTTCGTTTTGATTAGGCGCAAATACTTGGAAGTTATTACCTTTTTTAAGACCTAATCCTGCAATACGCGTCCATGAATTATTAGAACGAGTAATGGTGGTATCGCCACCATTCATATTTAACACCCCTGTTTTAACGGTTTCAGCCAATGCTTCGGGAGTAGCAACACAGTTACCTGTCCACAAAAATACTTTAACTTGTTTGTTTTTTGGAGCAAGTTTTTGATTGATATAATTAATGGAGCCAGCAACTTCGCGTTCAACCTTATATTTGTAGCCTTTGATGGGTAAATGATAGCTTTCGTAATTGCCCTCATCATCGGCACTTTGTTGTGCCTTACTCCAAAAGAAGGGATGTGAATAAGAGTGGCTAGCCAATTCTATCCACGGTAAAGCATAAATATCGCGTGCTATTTTTTCTAAAGCAGGGGATTGTTGTGGATACAAACCTTCTGCACCTAACTCACCCTCAATAATCGACATGGTAGTGGGGATTTGATAACGTTTAAAAAAATCATCCAACAATACTTGGCCATTAAATGGTCGAGTTGCACGTTCGGCAATACTCATAAAGCCATCACCATCTATGTGCACCATTAATAAACGATGGCCGTTTTCGGTAGTCACATCGGCAATGGGGCGTTGTTCATCCAGTTTTAAGGCTTTGGTTAAAAAGCTAATCGGATTAATTAACCAGCGTTCGCCACCTTCCTTAGCTGGTAGAACATCCACGGTATAAGGTGCAAGGACATATCCACCCCAATCGGTTAAGGCCGCAGGATGATAATTTTGTTGAGTTTGAGGATTATGTAAGGTGAGTAAAGGCTGTGTTGCTGATTGTAATTGCACACCATATAACTCTTCGGCACGGGCAACCACAGGCAGTTCAAAGCCCATCATTTTATCAGTGTGCTTGACTTGTAGCGGAATATTGCTATTAACATCAACGCTGCGTAAACCCAACTGATTAAATAAACCTGTCTCGGCAGAAAAGCCAAAACGGCTAAAAATGGCAATAGGTAGTCCTTGTTTGATGTGTTGGCTTAACCATTGGGGATAAGTACTATTATTGGCAATATCATCACTATTAATCCAACTAATAATGCCAGCATAACGTCCGACTAAATTTTTATTGGGAAGTTGGCTATTAAAGGGGATAAACTCAGGCACTAAGCCCAAATAAGCCAATGGCGCACCTAAAAATCGAACTGCATCATGATAGTGTAGGTCGGGGGCTTCATTGGGGTTATAAATTACCAATACTTTACGAGGTAAAACCTCTAAATTACCTACACCTAAGCTATCCAAATCGCCTGTTGTTACCCAAGGGATAAAACCCTCTTGACGAATTTTGCTGGCGGTTTGTCGAGCAAGCTCACGCTCGGCATTAGGTACATAATCAATCACTAAAATAGGCAATTGATAGTTGTTTTTGACTTGCTGTAATTGATTAAGCAGCCACGCACGATCTTCACTTTTAACAGTTTGATATTGGTTTGCGCCTGCATTCCAACTTTGATATAGAGATTCGGCAGCCACCATAAAGGCAGCATCATGGACTTGTGGCAAAATTTCAAAACCACGATTAAAGATTAATTTAGCCTCTGGCCAACGTTGTTTAATGGTTTTAATGGTATTTATTAGCCCCTGTTCTTGGGCTTGGCGTTGTTGCTGAGTTTGACTAATTAATTGATAAGAATCTAAAGTATCTAAAAAAAAGCCACGATAGCCTTTTGCCCAAAGCGGAGCAACCACTTGTTCGGCAAAAAAGTTTGGCCACTCAGGTGAGCTTTGGTCAAGGACATAACTATCCCATGCCTGATTTTTGCTTTTTAGCCAGTTTTTAGGAATTTGCTTAAAGTAGGCTTTGCTACGGTGAACTTCGCCGACACTGGCATAGGCAAATAGTTGGCTATATTCAGAATTATAGGTTTGTGGCTCAATGTTGGCATGGTCAGGGTCAACCACGACAATATCAAAGGTACGGAGTTCGTTGAGAGGGGGATTAGCCCCATAAAATAAAGCAACATTGGGTGAGGTGGCATATGTATTTGTGCTTAAAACCAAGTTTAAGTAGCAAACTACGATCATCAAAAAATAACGATAAAGGTGTTTTACCATCAATCAATATGCCTACTAACCAAGTTGTATATAATTAATGGCACCGATTATAGCTTTTTTGTTGATGAATTTCATGTTTTTTTGTAAGTTTTTTGGACGAAAGGCAAGGAAAAACAGATGAATACAACAGGCTTTAGTGTTTGACGCGGGTAACTTTTTCGATGCCATTTAGAATACGTAGACGTTTGATGATTTGTGCTAAATGAATACGGTTTTTGACACTAATACCAATCAGAATAGTGGCATGACCTTGATCATAGTCTTGTTTGCTATTAATGCTTTCAATATTAGATTCGTGTAAATCTAATGCACGGGTAATTTCGGCCAAAATACCTCGTTGATTTACCGCTTCGATGGCTAATTCGCTAGAAAAATCGCGGATGACTTCCTTCGCCCATTGCAAAGGAACACATTTATCAGGATTGTTGCGTAATTCATTAATCAAATGATGGCATACATCCCGATGAACAACGATACCTCGTCCTGCACTAAGATGACCAAAAATACTGTCACCGGGTAAAGGATAACAACATCGGGCATAGGATAAAACTAAGCCTTCTGTGCCTTTGATGGCAAGGCGGCGTTTGTGATGACGTGAGGCATCTTGAGGATTGTCAGGCAACAAACGTTGTGCGACTAATTGCGGTGCACGATTGCCTAAACCAATATCTTCTAACAATAAATCGAGTGTGGAAAAATTTAGCTCATGTAGTACAAGTTGTAAGATATTAGCATCAATTTTTGACAGTTTTGTGCCATAGGCTGCTAGTGATTTTTCTAATAAACGACGACCTAAGTCAACTGATTGATCTTGCTGTTGACTCTTTAAAAACTGACGAATATTACTGCGGGCTTTACTAGTAATGACAAAATTGAGCCAATGGGGATTAGGCATAGCTCCCGCAGCAGTAATGATATCAACGGTTTGACCTGTCGTTAAAATTTGACTTAATGGTGCTAAACGGCCATCCACTTTGGCAGCAACACAACTGTTGCCAATATCAGAGTGCACGGCATAGGCAAAATCAACAGGTGTTGCGCCTTGGGGCAGGGTTAAAATTCGACCTTTAGGAGTAAAAACATAAACTTCATCAGGAAATAAATCGGTTTTGACGTTTTCGACAAAATCTAAAGAGTCGCCTGTATTTTGTTGTAGCTCAAGTAAATGAGACATCCATTCTTGAGCATGAGCTTGGGCGCGATTATCAACACGGTCTTGATTGAGCCAATGGGCAGCAACCCCATACTTGGCCATTGCTTCCATACTTTCGGTACGAATTTGAACTTCGATAGGCACGCCACGTTTGCCCTTTAAAATACTATGTAAAGACTGATAACCGTTAACTTTGGGAATGGCAATATAATCTTTGAATTTATTGGGAATAGGCTTAAAGAGGTTGTGCGCCACACCCAAAGTACGATAACAACTGTCTAGTGTGTCCACAACAATTCTAAAGCCATAAACATCCATAATTTCGTGAAAAGACAAATGGTTTTCTTTCATTTGTCGATACACACTAAATAAGTGTTTTTCACGAGGGAGAATACGGCCATGAATCCCAGCAGCTTTAAGACTAGTTTCTAGGCTATGTTTGATAAACGCCATAGTTTCTTGACGATTTTGATAAGAAACTTTAACCGCTTTTTGAATTAAAGGTGCGCGTAGTGGAAAGAGTGCAAAAAAACACAAGTCTTCTAGTTCGACACGCACATCATTCATGCCTAAACGATTAGCGAGTGGGGCATAAATATCTAAGGTTTCTTGGGCAATACGTTTGCGTTTTTCGGGTTTAAGCACATCCAAGGTACGCATATTATGTAAACGGTCAGCCAATTTAACAATAATGACACGAATATCTCGGGTCATGGCTAACATCATTTTGCGTAAGTTTTCGGCTTGGGCTTCGGCTTTAGAAATATGACCGACTTTTTCGAGCTTTGTCACACCATCCACTAATTCGGCGACTTCTTCACCAAACATTTTGCTTAGCTCAGATTTACTGATGCCTGTATCTTCAATCACATCATGGAGCATAGCTGCCATCAAGCTTTGATGATCCATGTGCATTTGACTAAGAATATCAGCGACGGCTAAAGGATGGGTAATATAGGGTGTGCCATCACGACGCATTTGTGAACCGTGGGCGCGTTCGGCAAAAAAATAGGCGGCACGTACCGCAGCAATTTGGTCTTCGGCCAAATAACTGTTCAGATGTTGACAGAGGACATCTATACCAGTATTCATCGTTGGCTCAAAAAAGGGAGATTAAGGGAAGTTGTCCCTTAATCTGCATTGGAGTTAGAAAGTGCTAGTATCTAAGGCTAAATAAGGTTCGTTATCACGTTCTTCTTCAACTTTTTGCGATAAAAGGTGACGGTCAACATAACCTTCTGCAATTTCGCGTAAAGCCATAACGGTGGGTTTATCGTTATCCCAAGGTAAGAATGGCTCTTTGTTGCCAGTTGCCAATTGGCGAGCGCGTTTAGCAGCAAGCAATACCAATTCAAAGCGGTTTTCGACCGCACCTAAACAATCTTCTACAGTAACACGAGCCATGTCGTCGACCTCTTTTTGGCAAGACAGGATTACGCAGCTCATTACAATTAGCGCGTAAGTCCGAATAATAGTAGCGAACCCTTGATTGTAGGCGAGTATTAATTCGACAACAAGCCCTGAATGCGATCTGCATGACGAATAACTTGAATGTTTTGTCGTAAGCGAGAAGCTTTGACAATCGCAATCAAATCTTCGAGGGCAATATCAAAGTCATCATTAATCACGACATAATCAAATTCAACAAAATGACTCATATCACTAATCGCGCCATTGAGTCGTTGATTGATGATCTCGGCACTGTCTTGACCACGATTTTCTAAACGTTGGCGTAAAGCATCACGAGAGGGTGGCATAATAAAAATAGACACAGCATTGGGATAACTTTGGCGAACTTGTTGTGCACCTTGCCAGTCAATTTCTAAAATCACATCAATATCTTGATGTAAGTTTTCCTCAACCATGTGGCGAGCAGTGCCATAATAATTGCCAAAAACTTCGGCGTGTTCTAAAAATGCCCCTTGGCTAATCATGTCAACAAATTGCTCTTTGGCGGTAAAGTGGTAATGCACACCATCAAGCTCACCTGCACGTTTGTTGCGTGTGGTGTTGGAAATAGACACTTTTAAGTTTGGGCAGTTTTCTAATAAAGCTTTAACTAAGCTTGTTTTTCCTGTCCCAGAAGCGGCTGAGATAATAAATAAAGTTCCTGACATGGCTGTTATTCTTCAAAAGTAATCGAACTTACGCATTTCATCGAAATAAGCAATAACTGAGTAAGTCCTAAGTAAATTAAATATTGGCATTAAGTTTGCGGTAAAATAATACAGTTGTCCATTTTTGCGTAGGAATTATTGTCATTATGACTGATTTTTTAAATGCTGCTATGTTGAGTCGCACACATGCTATGTCATCTTTAAATGTAGAAGCCTTACATTTTCATCCTGAACGTGAACGTTTATTTAACGAATTGCATACTCGACCTTTTCCTGTGTTGGAAGTAGGCAGTAGTGTCTCACAAGTGGCTATTTTGCATCATGGTCAAAATGCCGAGGCTGAATATCAGCATTTGCAAAGTTTATGTGAACGTTATGCCGTACCACCGCCAGCGCGTGGATCATCCTGTTATTACCAAGGCTTTGGTGGTTTTGAGTTGCGTTGGGAACGTCATAATGAGTTTTCCACTTATACCGTCATTCATCGTGCCGATAAATTAGAGCCATTTGCTCATACGGCGTTATCGTTATTACCGTCAACGTGGTTATCAGGCTTAACAGGTCAAATTATCAGTGGCCAACATATTGATATTGTCCCGATGCCTGCCCAAGGTAATTTGCCTGATAGTATTCGCCATTATTTTGAAGGCCATCGTTTAATTAGCTCGTGGGTGGGTGACAATCAAGCACGATTGTGGACAGCCTATCGGATTCATAGCGATGGTTTTGGCCGAATTTTAATTCAAAATAATGGTTTAAATCCTTGTCAAACAGGTCGTTTGGTACGCCGTTTGTTTGAATTAGAAACCTATAGAATGATGGTGTTATTAGCATTTCCGCTAGCACGTTCGGTTGCGCCCGAAGTGGCTACTATGGATAAACAACTTGCAATTATTAATCAACAAATTAATGCGATTAATGGTTTAGAAGATGAGCGACGTTTATTAAGTCAATTATCGGCTTTGGCAGCACGTATTGAGCAGTTAATTGCCGATAGTAATTTTAGGTTTTCCGCTGCACGTGCCTATTATGATTTGGTGATGAGTCGTTTAGAAGATTTGCGCGAGCAAGAAGTGACAGGTTTACAAACCTTTAATGAATTTTTGCCACGCCGTTTAACGCCTGCGTTTAGAACCTGTGAATCGGTGAGTACCCATTTAGATGATTTGTCTAAACGGATTGATCGCGCTAGTGAGTTATTACGTACCCGTGTTGATCTAACCCTAGAGGCACAAAACCAAGCCTTGCTTCAGTCAATGAATCAACGTAGTAAAGTACAATTACAATTGCAACAAGCGGTTGAAGGTTTGTCGGTTGCGGCGATTAGTTATTATTTAGTCGGTTTGATTAAATATGTTGTTCATTCTGTGGCCGATATGGGCTGGTTAACTCATCCTGAGTTGTGGGTTGGTTTATCTGTGCCTGTGTGCGTGTTTTTGGTGTGGCGTGGTGTGCATCAGTTGCATAAAGGTTTGGAGCATAACTGATAAGAGCAACTTTGGAAATGGTTAACACTTATTCGTTGTCTTTTTAGGTGCACTGAACGAAGTCAAAGTAAAGGTTTTATGTTGCAAGAGCTAGTTAATTTTGCCAAAGTTCTGGTTGTTTAATTTGTATCAAAACCAATGCAATATCTATCACAAGATGCGCCATAACGAAATTAATTCCCCTACTAGAAGTAAGTCTTTAATGGGTTTATGATTATCCGAGTAGGGCTTAAATAACATATAGTAGTGGATACAAGATATAACCACCGTCAAATTGCCCTACAGATATTTTTATCAAATCAACTGTGGGGTAATTTTATGGCACAAGAGCAAGTATTAACCGTCACTGCATCTGAACCATCATCCACCAATAATAGTCCAAAACGTACACGCACACGACGTGTGGCACAAGGTGATATAGCACCAAGTTTACAGTCAGCACAAATTGATAAGCATACGGTTAATGAAGCGATTGGAGCAGCTCAGCAGGCACAAGTTGTTGCTTTGCAAGATATATTGAGTAATAACCATGTAGATGCTTCTAGTTTAGCAAAAAATTTAAAAACATTTTTAGAGGGTGTTTCACCTGATGATGCAGAAATCTTGCGTCAAAGCTTATTAGCTGAGTTATTGGAAGAAAGTCCAAAATTACCCGAAAAAATGGATGATGAGTTGGCTGAAGATTGGCGTGAAGGTGGTTATCCATATCGAAATTTGATGTTGCGTAAAAATTACGAAAAGCAAAAATATCAACTACAGGTCGAATTACTTAAATTACAAGCATGGGTTAAAGAAACGGGGCAACGAGTCATTATTATTTTTGAAGGGCGTGATGCAGCGGGCAAAGGCGGAACAATTAAACGATTTATGGAGCATTTAAATCCTCGTGGTGCAAGGGTTGTAGCCTTAGAAAAACCAACAGAGACTGAGCGTGGACAATGGTATTTTCAACGATATGTACAGCATTTTCCAGCCGCAGGTGAAATCGTTTTATTTGATCGCTCGTGGTATAACCGTGCAGGTGTAGAGCGTGTAATGGGGTTTTGTTCTCCTGAAGAGTACCGTGAATTTATGCGCCAAACTCCTGAATTTGAGAGAAACTTAGTGCGTAGTGGCATTCATTTGATTAAATTTTGGTTTTCGGTCAGCCGTGGTGAACAACGTCGTCGTTTTCGTGAAAGACAAGCGCATCCACTCAAACATTGGAAATTATCGCCTATAGATTTAGCCTCTTTAGATAAATGGGATGACTATACAAAAGCTAAAGAAGCGATGTTTTTTTATACAGATACAGTCGATGCCCCGTGGACAGTAATTAAATCGGATTGTAAAAAAAGGGCTAGATTAAATGCTATGCGTTATGTGTTGCATCGATTGCCTTATACCGAAAAAGATTTGAAACGTGTAGGATCTATTGATCCTTTGTTAGTTGGCCGTGCAAATGTGGTATTTGAGCGTGGTGAGCAAGTGTCATCTTTAGTGCCACAATCTTAAATGCTTATCAATATTTTTCAGCTTTAAGGTTGTATTAAGTTAATTAGCATAATATTGCACCCAAATCTAATAAATTTGGGTGTGATGATGCGTTTTCAAAAGCTATATGTAGGCGGTTTTTTGTTAGGTCATGGTTTAATAAATTCATTGGCCTTTGCCGAAACCATTAATTTTAGCTGTAGCCTGTATGTAGCATCGCGGAATACAG